>JBBTUC010000041.1:0-9205 GCA_038078675.1 Patescibacteria group bacterium | reverse complement strand
ACGCGGTATATGGTCAAAATAAGAATAGCCTATCTTATGCGTTTAGTTTTTTGGTAGAATGGGATTATGGCACTCTACCGGATAAACGGGCCTTCCGTCAAAAAAATTACTACAAAAGATATTGACTTTGAAAAAGATCTTCAAAAACTATTCGAGGGTAATTTAGAGGAACTACTTAATCTGGTTTTCCTCGCTCATGAATACTCAACCGGCTGGGATGGCAGAATTGACACGCTTGCCATAGACAAAGATGGCGCCCCCTGCATTATTGAATACAAGAAAAATCAAAATGATAATGTTATCAATCAGGGCCTTTCGTATCTGCTTTGGCTGCTTGATCACAAAGCAGACTTTGAAAAATTAGTAGAACAACATTTCGCGGGTCTTTATGATTCACCAATCGTTACATGGAACGGAAAAGTTGTCGATCAGATAAAAATTATAGAAGGACATACATAGTTATGGAAAATACCAATTCACAAATTGTCATATATAAAGATCGAAACGGAAATGTCAAAATTGATGTTCGGTTTGATGGTGATACTGTATGGCTTACTCAGGAAACCATAGCCACGCTTTATAATAAGGGGCGATCGACGGTTACTGAACATATCCAAAATATTTTTGAAGAGGGTGAACTAAGCGCGGATTCAGTTTGTCGGGAATTCCGACGAACTGGTACTGATGCTAAAGAATACTTTGTAAAATTTTACAATTTAGAGCTCATTGTCGCTGTTGGATATCGAGTAAAATCATCACAAGGTACCGCATTCCGTAAATGGGCAACTGAACGACTTTCGGAATACATTGTAAAAGGTTTTGTGATAGACAGCGAGAGGTTAAAAAATCCCGATTTTCCCTTTGATTATTTCGAAGAGCTTGAGCGAACGATTGCTGATATCCGTAGCAGTGAAAAAAGATTTTATCGAAAAATTACGGACATTTACGCAACAAGTATTGACTATGATCCAACTCATGACCAAAGTATTTTGTTTTTCAAAACAGTTCAAAATAAAGTTCACTTTGCAGTAACTGGTAATACCGCAGCCGAGATCGTCATAGAAAGAATTGATAGCAGTAAAAAGAATTTAGGACTTACCAATTTCAGAGGTATCAAACCAACAAAAGAAGAAGTAGTTATTGCCAAAAATTATTACGATAAAGAAGAGTTGACTCAACTCAATGCACTCGTGGAGCAATACTTGATATTTGCTACAGAACAAGCTCGCCGTAGAGTGCCTATGACTATGAATGACTGGATTGAAAAGTTGCACGGGTTTTTGACTATCAATGATAGAAATATCTTGCACGATGCGGGCAAAATTTCACATGAACTGATGAAAGAAATTGCAGAGAAAAAATTTGATGAATATAAACAAGTCGAAGCAAAACAGGATGTTGATTTTGATGAGGCAGCACTGGATGCGATTGAAAGTGTAAAAGGGAGAAAAAAGAATAAGGTAAAGGAAGTCAACACGACGGGTTATATTACTTCACATGATCCTCAACAAAACCATTCTGATTCTGGAAGATGATTTGATGACGCTGTCAATCCTCCTTCGTCCCGCGTGGCGGGACTTCGGCGGGACTTTCGATCTATGGATCTTCAGAAATACTGGAGAGGTTATCTAAAGATTGAACAGGATCAGCCCTATGGGTATTTTCGTCCGTTCTGAGTTCTTGACTTTCGGGTTATTTTCGATATATGTTTACTCTATGAATAGTAAACTTCCTGATAATCAAATCGCATTCTATCAATCTCTGGAAAGGAGAGCTTGAGCCGGGGAGGGGGCAATATGAAAAAGCATAAATTGATCGCTAAACAGAACACATTCACAGAGTTTCTTCTTTACACCACCCCAAATGGCAAGGTGAAAGTGGAGATATTTTTGCGTGATGAAAATATTTGGCTTACTCAAGCCAAAATAGCTCTTTTGTTTGGCGTACAAAGACCAGCTATCACCAAACATCTCAACAATATTTTTGAAAGCGGGGAATTAAACGAAAATTCAGGTAGTTCCATTTTGGAACATACTGCCGAGGATGGCAAAACATACAAGACAAAGTTTTATAATCTCGATGCGATTCTCTCTGTTGGTTATCGGGTAAATAGCACACAAGCGACTCAGTTCCGAATTTGGGCGACCGAAAGGCTTAAAGAGTACATCATCAAAGGCTTTACCATGGATGACGAGCGGCTCAAAAATCCTTACAACATCTTCGGCAAAGACTACTTTGAGGAGCAGCTTGCCCGAATACGAGATATACGGTCAAGCGAAAGGCGCATGTATCAGAAGATCACTGATATATATGCCCAGTGTAGTGCAGACTATAGCCCAGAGAGCGACATCACCAAGCAATTTTTTGCAACAGTGCAAAACAAGCTCCACTTTGCGATGACCGGCAAAACTGCCGCAGAGATAATACACGGAAGAGTAGATAGTACCGAGCCACATATGGGGTTGACTGTCTGGAAAAATTCTCCGAAAGGTAAAATCCGTGAGTCCGACACCGTGATCGCTAAAAACTATCTAAACGAGAAAGAACTCGATCACCTCAATAGGATCGTCACCATGTATCTTGACTATGCAGAAATGCAGGCAAATCGTGGAATAATTATGTATATGAAGGATTGGGTAGCAAAGCTGGATGCATTTTTGAAATTTAACGAGCGGCGAATACTCGGCGACGTTGGAAAAATTAGCAATGAAGTTGCTAAGGCATTAGCACTGAAAGAATATGAAAAATACAGAAAAGTACAGGATAAAAACTACATATCAGATTTTGATAGGTTGGCAAAGAAATTGTTAAAGACGGTGTGAATTTATGATCCTCAACAAAACCATTCTGATTCTGGAAGACGATTTATTGACACTCTCAAAGATACTGGAACGGTTGTCAAAAATCGAGCAGGATCAGCCGTATGATTTTTCAGTCATTACACTTACCAACTATCTCCAAGTGAAGCATTTCATCAACGACAATCCCGTGATCCAAGTTGATATGATTCTTCTGGACAGGGACTGCAAGCTGGCTGGGTCGTTTCATGTGGTCGATCTCGAACGGTTCGGCGCGGATAAAGTCATCGCCATTTCCTCCGTGCCTGATTACAACAAGCAAGCCCAAGCCCGCGGCGTTTCTCGCGTGGTGCTTAAAGACTACCGGAATCTTGACGCCTTCGCCGATCGGCTGGCGGAAGAAGTGGAAGATTTAATCAATCAATTGCCGATGCGTGAAGACAATATCGTTCATCCCGCATAAGCCGGACACTCTATTTCTGGCCTGTCAATAGGGCAGAAAGGCATTTGAAACGCATCCTTGATTTAGCAATTTATCTTATGTATAATAGACAGGATCGGTAACGATCAAATTCGAAGGCTTAAGGGCTCTGCAAAGAGTCCTTTTTGCTTTTTAGGAGAGCTTCCCGCGGATGTCCGGCTGTATCTCGCTTGGTTCACAGATGAAGTTACGGATTTTTTGAATATCAAAAATTGGCGCGTTGGTTTCCTGCAGTTCTACGGAAACACGCCGGGATGTCGCAAAAATAAACACCTGCTTTTTGTCTTTCCTAAGCTGGATCACCGGGTCGGCAAAGTCACTATCTCCGCTCCACAAAATGTATGTATCGATACTATTTCTCTCAAAATCCAGCAGCATGTCTCTGCCAATTTCTACATCAAAGTTGCATTTGCGTACTTCCAGATATTTCGTTCCCTGGTCATATAGTTCTTTGAGCTTCCCATTGAGGAACTCAATCGTTTCGATATTCAATTTCCTCAACAACGGTTTTTTGATAAAGTTTTCCAAAATGGTCGGCGAGTTGAGTGGAATGCCAGAAATATCAGTAGAAAGGCGCATAATTTTTACCGGCTTGGTAACTACGATGTAATCATATGACTGTGCGTTGGCGGCAAATTGTTCCGATCCGTCATCCCCCTTCAGGATGCCGGTATAGAGATTAACGGCATGAATTGTAGTAAATGAGGAAAGGAGTTGTTTGAGGCGTTTGACATCTATATGCCAATTGAGCTTCGTTGACCAGTGAAACATATTACTCCAGTCCAAGTAAACATTCGTTTTTTTGGTGAGAATTGCAGATAACTCCTTAATTCGGCCGGGATAGATTCTGGCGAGCTTGGCGATACGATCCGTTTTGGGATCAAACATATGTATTTGTCTATTATAGCACTAGTGAACATCAATTTAGCTTGGTATATACTAATCCCATGCAAAGAAAATACGTGCGATTGGTGAGTGCGGTTGGGGTGGGCATTCTCATTGGTGCGAGTGCGTGGTTTGCTTTCTTTGGCCCCGTGAGCAGGGAGAGCAGGCCTGGGGTTTTTGCCGTGCCGGAACAAAAGGAAGGCGTTGACGTTGTTCAAAAACTTCAAAAAGAAGGCTATATCCGAAATGCCGCCGCATTCAGGCTGATCCTTTGGGTTTTTGCGCGGGACAAGGAGATTGCCTCCGGAGGCTATCGACTGGATCAGAGCATGAACGCGTTGGCGGTGATGAAAAAAGTCACCGGTGAGCCGCAACTTGTCTGGGTGACGACGTTGGGGTGCGTCAGAAAAGAGCAGATCGGCGAGATGATCGCCCCGAAACTCGGATGGAATGAGGATCAACTTGCTAGTTGGAACGCTTTGTATACAGAGGATAAACCGGAGTGGGCTGAGGGCGTGTATTTTCCCGACACGTATCTTTTGCCCAAAGACGAGTCGGTAGAAGCAGTCGCCCGGCGGTTCATTGACAACTTCAATGTAAAACTTTCTCCTTTACTTGGAGAATTTGTCAGTCAAAACATCAAGTGGACGACCGGATTAAAGATCGCTTCGCTTATACAGCGCGAAGCAGCCGGGCCAGAGGATATGAATATGATTTCCGGCATCATCTGGAACCGGCTCAATACAGGTACGAAACTTCAAATTGACGCGACCATGCAGTACACGAAAGGAAAAAAACCGGATGGCAGTTGGTGGGGAGGGGTGGACCTAGTGGAGAAGCGCCGCGATTCCCCATACAATACGTATCTCCGGAAGGGCTTACCGCCCACTCCCATCTGCAGTCCCGGATTTGATGCAATTCAGGCAGTGTTGGAACCCATGGAAACCGACTGCCTCTTTTATCTCCATGACCGCAATCGGCAAATCCACTGCGCTGCTACGTACGCCGGGCAACTCAAAAACATCCGCACGTACCTGCGGTAAGCACGAGTGTGTCGTGATACAATAACGAACGTTTATGATACGAGCGCGCGGAATTCTCTGGTCGTTTACTCTGCCTTTTCTCTTGATTCGTTGGTATTTTTATTCCTGGGGAGTTCTCTTTTTCCATCTCGTTTTTATTCTGTATCTCAATTTTTTCGTTGCCACAGGTGATGGATTGGAGATTGTTTCATTTGCGTCTGCTTCAGATTTGACGAGTGATGTGATTGTTCTCATGACAATCATTTTCCTCCATGCGGTCACATTGGGATTTTTTTGGCTCCGAGTAGCAAAACATATCCCCGCGATCCTGCAGGCGTGGCTCTATGTCATTGCTGCTACCGGAGCGTACTTTTTGTTTTCCCAACATACCAGGCCTGACGTAGCCAACGTTAACGTATCCACGGCGCTTGTTATCGAAAGCATCGTGCTTTTTATTTCATTCGTTACCGCTTTGGTTATCTATAGCATCCGCTACCTGTTCTCCAAAAAGCCTGCTGCGCTCATCCCCAGCAAGCGTGAGATTCGGGCACTTCCCTTTCGTTTCCGTTCGCTCCTGCAGTCGCGGGAGATACTCGCATTTGGGTTATTTGGCTTGATTGTGATTAACACCGCGGGTCTCTTATTTGTCTGGTTCCGTATCATCCGCATCGAAGAGCATCTGGGCGGCACGCGGGCACTGGCCTGCAGTGAACGACAGACCCTTGCCAATATGAAAGATTCCGTTGTACGTATTCTTACGGGAACAGGTGAGGGTACGGGAATGATCGTTCGCGATGACGGGGTAGTCCTGACCAATGCGCATGTGGTGGACGGAGAGCCGGCGCCGAAGGTTATCCTATCAGACTATTCATTCAAGACTGCCTCGGTCGTCATGGTGGATAAAGATGCGGATATCGCACTTCTCAAAATTGACGGTACGTATACGACCCTGTCACTTGCCCATCCGGAGGGATTGAAGAAACTCGATCCGCTTTTAGCAGTAGGTTATCCCATGGGAACGGGGCTGAAAGGCGACGCAACGACTACCCGCGGTACTTACGTGACGACGCGCTCAACGCGCCGGTTACCTGTCTCCCATATCCACTTTGACGGGACGATCAACGCCGGCAACAGCGGCGGTCCGGGAATCGGGCTTGCCATCTCTTCGGACGATCTTATCTCGCGCGTGGGATTCCTTGCAGATCGTACAGCTGCCTTGCCGGTCGTTGAAGTTCTTAAACTCGAACCGGAGAAAGGTCCGATCGAAACCGTCGTTACCTTCTATGCATATATCAAAATGCGCAATTTTGAAAAAGCATATAACCTTGTGTCCAAAGCCCGTCTCATCGGTATGCCCCTCTCCACCTGGGTGCAGGGCTGCGACCGGACGCTGGATGTAACGCTTCTTGTGAGCACTCCCATGGAAGAAGAAAAAGACACGATACGGGTGAAACTTACGGCGCTTGATCTCGTTGATGAGGAAGTAGAGGAAACGTATTTCGAGGGAACATGGCAGGTGATTGAGGAAGACGGCGCGTGGCGGCTGGGCGACTCGAACATCAAAAAAATTGAAGATCCACCATTTTACTGGTTTTGGGAAGGATAAGCATATGACACAATTGCAGGCACTTGCCATACTCAAAACCGGCGTCAATGTTTTCTTGACCGGTGAGCCGGGGAGCGGCAAGACCTATGCGATCAATCAATACGTGGCGTTTTTGCGCAGTCGGGGCATAGAACCGGCAATTACGGCTTCTACCGGCATCGCGGCCACGCATATCGGCGGGATGACGATCCACTCATGGAGCGGGATAGGGATCAAAACAACACTCTCTCAACACGATCTTCAAAAGATAGCCTCCAGTCAATACATAGTCAAGCGCGTCCGTCGCGCCAAAATCCTTATTGTTGAAGAAGTATCCATGCTGACTTCTGAAACACTTTCCATGATTGACGCGGTCTGTCGAAAAATAAAACAGCGTCCGGATCCCTTTGGCGGAATCCAAGTAGTTTTCGTTGGTGATTTTTTCCAGCTTCCGCCGGTGGTAAAGAGAGAAGCCCAGGACAACGCTCAACCCAAACTTATGGAAGAATCTTCATCTCGCTTCGCCTATGATGGACCTGCGTGGAAAGAGGTCAATCCAATAGTTTGTTATCTCACCGAACAGTACCGGCAGGACGACCGCGACTTTCTGACTTTGCTTTCAGCAATCCGGCGTAATGCGTTTACAATCGATCACTTGCATCAGATTGAGGCGAGAAAAACCCACCCGCAATCTGTACCGGGAAACGCGCCGAAGCTATTCACGCATAACATAGACGTGGATCGCATCAATGACGATGTACTCGCGAAAGTTCCAGGCCAGCCGCGAGTATTCCCAATGTCTGCGCAAGGCCCGGACGCGCTGGTTTCCGCCCTTACAAAAGGTTGTCTATCTCCCGAGACACTATATTTGAAAGTCGGCGCTTCGGTGATGTTTACGAAGAATAATCCCAAAGAGGGATTCGTCAACGGTACGCTTGGTATCGTAGAAGACTTTAATAAAACAAGTGATTATCCAGTCGTAACGATACGAAACGGAAGACGGATTGCGGTTGAACCCATGAATTGGACGGTCGAAGAAAACGGCAGTATTCGCGCGCAGATTACCCAGTTACCGCTTCGCCTGGCTTGGGCTATTACCGTACACAAAAGTCAGGGAATGACGTTGGACAAAGCGGTAATGGATCTCTCCGGCGTTTTTGAATTTGGTCAGGGATATGTTGCCCTCTCGCGTATCCGGCGGCTTTCGGATCTCTATATTCTCGGATGGAACGAGCGCGCATTTCAAGTGCATCCGGACATCGTCGCCAAAGATGGGGCGTTTCACGCGCAGTCGGCGAGTACGGTAGATACATTTACTAAGATGGGAAGGGATAAAATTGCTGCGATGCACAAGCAGTTCATTGCCCTATGCGGAGGGAAAATCGTCTTGGATGATCGAGTCGGATTGTCCAAAAAGCCCGTGGCCGCGCGCGAACGGCAGATAGCCCGACTGTTAGGTAATAAGGAATCTGTTTTGGCAACTCAAATGCAATCGAGACAGTTTGACTTTAAAATAATCAGAGAAACATATCCTCATGCGTATTTCCCGTGGGATACAAAACAGGATGAAAAATTAAAGAGTCTCTTTGCAAGAGGTTTGTCTGTTGGGAATTTGTCAAAAATATTCGGGAGAAAAAGCGGCGCTATCAGATCACGCCTCGTCAAGTTGGAATTAACGAAAGAAGGAGGGGTGTAGATAAAACTTCGTTTTAGAACACGAAATAGAAATTCATTGTACTCGTTACGGGGCCTTTTTTCTTGCCGCCACGTTCAGATTTCAGGTGTTCTTGATAAAATATGTGGGTCAGGATGGAGTCGGACCATCCGCCTCTTTCTTATCAGGAAAGCGTTCTACCGCTGAACTACTGACCCCGGGAGGCGCGAAGGGGAATCGAACCCCTGCGTAGAAGTTTTGCAGACTCCCGCGTTACCACTTCGCCATCGCGCCAATACAATAATAGTATTTAAATTTTATCACAATAGCTATGGATAAACCATTCCAGGAAAAATACCCACAGGGAAAATCAATGAAGAAATTTAGACCGAAGAAAATTAAGGTTTACCGGATTGTCATCCACCCCTTGCAACACGTGCATCGAAAAACATATCCGTGTTCACACCACACGCCATTGAAAATGGTCTAAGCTTATCATCACGTGAAGCATCAGTGTGGCTGAGGGCTGTACGATCAAAAGGTATTGTTGCAAGGAATTGATCGCCATTGAATGGCTGTGGTCCCGTACAGGTGAAGACTCCCTGATGTCTTCCTTGTTTTTCTGTTAGCCTTGGACAGTGCTTTGCTTTACAAAACGCTGTGGGATCGGCAGCGTCTACCGAGTCAGCGTTAAAATATAATACCACTTCCCCTTTTAGATCGGACCCATTGTCAATAAGCTAGCGCAACCCCTGGGTCTCCTTTTGTAATAATTGGTCA
>JBBTUC010000040.1:0-6743 GCA_038078675.1 Patescibacteria group bacterium | reverse complement strand
TTTGGACAAACACACTTACCTCTATCACTAATTCCTTCACATTCGTGTCTAGCAAAAGTGACGTAACAATTCCGGACAATGCATCGGTTGATGAGGAAGAAGTAGTGGAATGAGCCGTTCATCATGTATAATACGGATAGGATTGCCACTTTTACATGCTGTTCATCATGCGTGATATTTCCTCCAGAAATACCAGGGGACGAGTGAAGAAGCCAGTAAAAGGATTGCAAAGAAGAGGAGGTGAAATAGGATTATGGCAAGTAAATTATTTGTTGGAGGATTATCATGGGATACGACAGACGATTCTCTCCGCGCGTTTTTTTCGCAGGTAGGGACGGTTGTATCAGCTCAGGTAATCATGGACAAATTCACCGGTAAGTCAAAGGGATTCGGATTTGTGGAAATGTCTTCGGACCAAGAGGCTCAGGAAGCAATGCAAAAACTCAATGGCCAATCATTGGACGGAAGAAATGTTGCGGTAAATGAAGCGAAACCTCAAGTACCAAGAGAAAACCGTTTTGGTGGTGGCGGAGGATATGGTGGAGGAAGAGGTGGCCAAGGTGGAGGATACGGCGGAGGAGATAGAGGCGGGAATCGAGGTGGAGGACACGGAGGAGATAGGGGTGGGAGACGATCATATTAAAAATATATAAAACGATATTCCGGGAGCCTTTCGAGGTTCCCGGAATACGGTTTATTTGCAATGGATATCACATTTTGCTATACTTCTTTCTGTCCTGGGAACAAAGTGAGTGACCTCGCGTCTCAAAGATATTCTCTTTAGGCGTTTCATGTCCCCTTCGAGACCTAAGGAGAAAGGAATTCATTACTATGGCTACCAATTTATTTGTTGGGAATCTTCCCTACAATATGGACAGCGATGCCCTGGGCCAGTTATTTGCCCAAGCGGGAACTGTCGTATCCGCCAAAGTGATTTCGGATAAATATTCCGGACGATCACGAGGCTTCGGATTTGTCGAAATGGCTACGGCCGAAGAGACCAAAAAAGCTATCGACATGTACAATAACAAAGACGTTGAGGGAAGAGCGATGGTCGTAAATGAAGCACGACCACGGGAAGATAGACCGAGACAGTAATTTCGTTTCGATCGTAATTTCAACAACCCCCCCCTCGCCGCGGCGAGGGGGGTTTTGATTGGTAAATCACGCATTTTTTTGCTACCATACCTCCACTATGTTTCAAAGCCCTACATACGGTAGTCTTGAGCTGCCCCAGGTCCGTGAGCGGATTCTTCTGTTTTTAGCCGAAGAACCGGAGCAAAAATATCAGCTTGTCGTTGGCACGGATTCCCAGCCACAAACGCATGCAGGGGTTGATTTTGTCACGACCATTGTCGTCCATCGCGTGGGTCGTGGTGGAATTTATTTTTGGAAGCGGATGGTAATCAAAAAAAAGTACGTACTTAGGCAGCGGATGTATGAAGAGGCGACCATGTCTTTGGAAATGGCGGAGACGGTGGTCGCTCTTCTTCATAAAGACGGAGTGACGAAATACGATGTGGAAATTCATGTGGATATCGGACATTTCGGAAAAACGCGGGAGATGATCAATGAAATAGTAGGTATGGTTCGTGGGAGTGGATATGCGGTGAAGATTAAGCCAGAAAGCTACGCCGCAAGTAAAATTGCGGATCGATATACCTAACGTGTCATCCCGGCCTTTGAGCCGGGATCCAGTTCAAGATAAAGCCTGGATTCCCGCCTCCGCGGGAATGACAGACTACGATAGGACAATCGGCTGTTTTCTTTGTCCGATCGAATGAAGAATCTTCGATGTTTTTCCCCCAAACTGCGTGAGGAGCATCATGGCAGCAATGATAAACGGCTTATATCCGGCTTGGGTATATGTTTCCTTCTTGTAGGAATTAAAAACGGACGCCTCTACCTCTCCTTCTTTGCAGCTAACGCCGCTGATATCTGCAGGGAGGCAGTGCATATAGAGTGCGTTTTCCTGATGCGTTTGTTTCATGAGTTTTTCAGTGTACGTCCAATCTTTGTGCTTGGCGTTTTGCGCGAGCGCTTCATGTTCAAGCCTCTCAAGTCCTTTATCATCTTTCATTTTAAGAAGTTTTGTACGCTTATTCATAACGTCGTATGATGCCCAGGATTTGGGATAGACGGCGTCTGCGCCCTTAAATGCTTCTCCTATGTCATTGGTGATTCGGAAGGATCCGCCGTTTTTTTTGGCTTGTTGACCGGCGTAGGCTTCAATTTTAGGAATCAGGTTATATCCCTTGGGGTAAGCAAGGGTCACATCCACGCCGAAGCGCGTCATGAGAGCAATGACGCCTTGCGGTACAGACATGGGTTTGCCGTAGGAGGGAGAGTATGCCCAGCTCATCGTGAGCTTTTTGCCGCGAAGTTTGTCTAACCCTCCGAAGTAGTTGACGAGATGGAGCATATCAGAAAGAGACTGGGTTGGATGGTCCTCGTCGCATTGGAGATTGATGACGCTCGGGCGCTGGTCAAGAACGCCGTTTTTATAGCCCCATTCGGCGGCCTTGGCAACCTCAACCATATAGTTGTGACCAACGCCCAAATAGATATCATCGCGGATGCCGATCGTACGCGTGAGAAAGGAGAGCATGTTGACCGTTTCCATAATGGTTTCCCCGTGGGCAATCTGGGACTTTTTTTCATCTAAATCCTCTATCTCCAATCCGAGTAGGTTAGCTGCTGCTGCGTAGCTGTACTTCGTACGCGTGGACTTGTCGCGGAAGATGGAAACGGCGATGCCGGAAGTAAATATTCTTGGTGATATGCCCGTACGATGCCAATCACGTAGAATCTGCGCTACCGCAAGCGTCGCCTTGAGATGATCAAGCGTTTTATCCCACGTGCGGAGAAAATCATGACCGTAGTTGGAAAGATTAAGTTTTTCTATCTTTTTCATAGTATTACCATGAGTAAATGAGCTGCTTATACACATCAACCGCATCGATAACTTTGTGTAATTGTACGTACTCATCGGGTTTATGTATAGTGTCTTTCTGACCGGGACCGTATGCGACTGCAGGGATACCGGCCGAAGTAAAAGCACAAATGTCGTTAGATCCGGGGGAGATGGCAACTTGTACGTCCGTGACAAGATACTGGATTAATTTTACAATTTTTGTGTCCGGCGAAGTAAAACCAAACGGAGCTGGTGTTCCCAATTGGGTAATTTCAACATTTTTACCCAACGTTTTTTGTATCAGAGGGACCACTTTGGCATGGATTTTGGGAGTCGTTCTGATATCCCACGTTGATGAGCAGCGAGAAGATACGGTGTTGGGTGATGAAGTGTCACACTGTATGCCCGTTAAACAAAATGACGGCTTTCCGAGTACCGGATCGCTATACTTTTCTGATAATGATTTTCCCAACATTGTAATTTTCTCAATCGCAATTATATTTTCCATAACGGCATGGGTTTTGATGTTTTGTGGTTGAGATCCATGACCGGAATCACCTTGTGTGATTATTTGAAGAAACATATTTCCCCTGTGACCAATTTCTACTGCTTGAAGGTCTGTGGGTTCGCCGATAATAGCTGCTACTTCTTGATAGTTGATTGCGTGTTTCTTTTGAAAATAGTGTACGAAAGATTGGCTTCCCGATCCGTCCGTTTCTTCACAAATAACAAACACAATGAAAACATCCAGAGGAGGCGGCGACTTTTGTAGTTGAACTGCTAAAGATAGAAAAGATGCTATGGCTGCTTTATCATCACTGGCTCCTAAGCCGTACAGTTTTCCCTTCTTTACGCCACCTGCATGAACTCCTACCGGTGGAAATGACCAAAGATTTTCACTTCCGGGTTTAACCGTGTCCATGTGCGCATTAAAAATCAAGGCCTTAGGAGAGTGTCCGACGAATGCAATGATGACATTACCGTCTTGTTTTTCGGCCTTTAAACCATGTTGTTCAGCCCAATTCATGAGAAAAGACACCAAGGCGCTTTCCTGGCCGGAATAAGACTCAATTTTGACGAGATCAGCTAATAATTTTTTTATGATCATAGTTACTCCTAACCAATGATTTCTTGGGCAATCTCCAGAGTTTTTGATTTGGCATTGCTCACAATCTGTTTTTGGGTCGATACCCAACGCACAAACATATCGATCATTTCTTGCCCGTGTACAAGCGACGCTGCCATCGTTTTTTTCGCGCTTCCTCCGATGTGCGCCCGTTTTTCAAGTGCTCCCTGAGGATCGATTGCTTCCAAAATTTGAGCGTTCGTCATATGAAGCTCGATATCCATAGCAGATGCTTTCTTTGTAATTTCTTTCGCCGATATAGTATTGAGAAGTGTCCCGTTTTGAATCGCTTCATCCACGACTTGGCCTACCATTTTATATACGAGCCTGTATCCCACACCGGTGACCTGTGAGATAGCATCGGCTAAATCTGTCGTCATCGAATAGTTTGCCATAACCAAGTCCATCATTCTTTTCTTGTCTATCTTGAGAGTAGTTAACACGGATTCAAGCGCACCCACCATGGACAAGGTTTTTGAAAATCCCAGATCTATATATTCCTTCACTTCCCGGCTGTCACGGTTATACCCCATAGGCAACCCGGAGAGTAGATTGGCAACAATTGACGTAAACCCAACAAGCTGGGGAGCAGTGGCGCGAATAAGCTCCAAGACATCAGGGTTTTTCTTTTGGGCCATAACGGACGAACCGGTAATAGGATGCATCCGCTGGGCGACTTCATCCCCGAGACCAATCATGCCGTACTCAAACGTGTCAAACAGGAGGAGATCCTGGGCGAGTTTACTCGCCACCAAGCACACGTCCCGCATACCCGTCAGGTATCCAAGCTGCACGAATCCCCTTGAAGATACGACGTCCTGCGGTATCTCCCAGACCTTCGGAAAGCCAAGAAGCTTCGCTGTATATGCTCTATCCAGATGCCATGACGTCCCATATGATTCACACGCCCCCAAGGGGTTGAGGTTATATGTTTCAAAATAATCCGTTATGGTTGTGATCGCCCTCAGAAACCCATTGAGATAGGCAAGCGCCCACTGGCCAAAGGTCGTAGCCTTCGCCGGCTGCATATGCGTATAGCCGGGCATGACGGTTCCCTGGTGTTCTCCTGCGAGCTTGTAAAGCGCCGCAAGAACTGGTTGCATGTTCTCAACGAGCCCGATTACCGCATCCCGTAGATACAACTGCTCGGTCACCATCACCTGATCGTTTCTACTTCTTCCCGTGTGGACGCTATATCCGGCATCTCCTGCCTTTTTTACGATTTTGGCTTCCAGCGATAGTTGTGCCCCTTTCATGGGATCAATAACAAATGTTTTTGCGGCGACCTCTTTGGTTATTTCAATGAGCGCGTTTAGAATTGGTTCCATGTATTCTTTTTTGATGATGCCTTGTTTATAAAGCATGAGGACATGTGCTGTCGTGCCCCAGATATCATAGGCAACCATCTGAAGATCCAGAGATAATTGTTTTTCCGATACGATAAACCCCGCGGTCACAAGCTTTAGTTTTTTCATAATTTCCCTCCTAATAATGTTTGGAGTAGCGCCATTTGCGCCCACATTCTGTTTTCTGCCTCGTCGATTATGACTGAATTATTACTATCGAGCACCTCGTCCGTCACCTCAACGTTTCTTCTCACCGGTAGACAATGCATAAACCGTGCATTATTGGTGAGCGACATTTTTTCTTTCGTCACGATCCAGTGTTTCAGCTGATCTCTCAACTTTTTTTCTTCAGACCAGTTGCTATAATACTTGAGCGCTCCCCAGCTTTTGGCACATACAACCTGGCTACCTTTAAAAGATTCCTCCATAGAATTATTGAAACCAACTGACCCACCAGCCATTGTTGCTCTTTGGGTCATTTCCCCAACAATATCCGGATCTAATTCCCATCCGGGTGGGTGTGCCACAACGACATCCATTCCTAGGTCACAGGCGGCCAGTATTTGAGAATTGGGAGTAGCCATGGGGAGTGCTTTCGGGTGGTAGCTCCACGTAAGCACATATTTCTTTCCTTTGGGATTACTTAACTTCTCCTTGATTGTCATGGCATCCCCAAGACCTTGACATGGGTGATACACGTTTGATTCCATATTAATGACCGGGACTTGGGCGTGTTCCATGAAACTTTTAATTATCCTATCTTTTTTCAGTGTTTCCCAATTGGATACTTCGACGCTTTCAGCCGAGGAAGTGATAAGATCACTTGATCTAATAGCCAAAGCATCACAATATCTTGATAAAACTTCAGCGGCATCTTTGACATGTTCGATAGTCCCTTTATCCATCACCGTTCCGTTCCCATATTCAAACGTGTAACTTTCTTTAATCGGCAAGTCTATCACAATCCCACCAAGCTTTTGCATCGCCACGGTAAAAGAAACTCTCGTTCTGAGTGACGGGTTAAAAAAGAGCATGGCAAGCGTTTTGCCTGCGAGTGATTTCTTGACGGTTCCCGCTTTCATCATAAGTGCCAAATCTACGAGATACTGTATTTCCGAAAGCGAATAGTCAAGCGTCGTATAGTAGTGTTTTCCTTGTAAATTCATACGCTTGCTCCTTTCATTTTCTTTTTAAGAATTGAGATTGTTTTAGGAATTGAGTGTTGATTGCTCTCCGCCGGAACCCCGAAATTTTTTTCGATAAAATCGACACCGGTTTGACTGTTAACCACTGGTCCCGTAAACACATCAACCGGTAATCCCAACTCTTCCATCTTAAGTTTTGCCCCCCATGCAGA
>JBBTUC010000039.1:7025-9226 GCA_038078675.1 Patescibacteria group bacterium | reverse complement strand
AAAATGGGGGGACTCCGTTGACTGATGCGGCAAAACAATCGCCAAGGAATACGCTGGGGGATAAAACGAGGGGATGGGTGGTTGACAGGCAAGCTGATGTTAAACACTCTATTGGCAACGTTGCGGCTGTACCAAAGAGGCTCGGAACTATTAAAACGATGGAGTTACCCGATTACATCATTAAAGGCAGTGAAATACTGGAAAGCGCGCTGTCTTCCTCGCGTAATCAGGAAATACTCAAGGGTAATATTGCTTCCCTCGTCGGGCTCTACATCGGGACACTAAGGACTGCGGTGATTGAGGCGAAAAAATTTGAACAATTTATCGGCTCGTACGAAACTCTTGATCGACCCGACGGGCCGAAAGAAGCGGCGCGGGTAGAAGTCGATCGTTTGCCGAATCTCGGCCTATCAGTCAACCATTTGTCCTACAAAAATATTCTTCACGACGTGTCTCTGGAGATACCGGAAGGGACATTTCTTACGATTAAAGGGGTAAAGGGAAGCGGCAAGACAACGCTCCTTCGGGCTCTCATGGGGCTCTACGGCCGAGAAAGTCGAGCGGTATCTTGTGGCGGAGTCGCCCTCGACGGCATTAAGCAATTTGGCGAGTCTGCGTTCCAGACGACCATTGGTTATGCCAATCAGGAACCGCAAATTTTGCCGTATATGACGTTACGCGAAAACCTCCTTCTCTGGAGCAGAAGAACAGTATCGGACGAACGTTTACGCGATACCTTGGTAGAGCTGGGGATGGAAAAGTTTGCCGATAAATTAGGGGAAAAGCACGCGCATTTTTCCGGTGGCGAGAAGCGCATGATCGGTATAGCCCGGGCGCTTATCAAAGACCCGAAGATATTATTCTTGGATGAACCGACGACAAGCTTGGACCAGGAAAGCGCCAAGCAAGTCATGGAGATTATTGGCGACCTTAGGAGAAAGCGGCCGGGGATGACCGTCGTCGCCGTCACGCACGACCCGGTCTTTGAAACGATAGCCGAGCGGGTCGTGGACTTTGCGGAGATTAACCAGAAACCGGTGGAGCAAGTTTTCGTGGGATCGGCGGATGCGACGAGATGATATATACTATGATAAAGGTACCTCTTATGAGTGAAGATGAAGAAATGACTCCCACATCTCCGGAAATGTTTGTCAATAAGCCAGAACTGGATATGGCGGTGAAAAGTGCGGTGGGTGAGATACAGAAGAACGAAGCGGATCCGGTGGCAAAAGCGGGGACCGCAGCAGGTGAGCTGGGATTATTGGGCGCCTTAGGAGAGAGGGCGAAACTCTATATGGGTGATCAAGGGAAGGTGCTTTTTAAGGATGCAAAGGTCGGCGGTATCATGTTTATCGGGCTTGTGCCGCTTGCGCGTGAATTAGGCGGTCCCGCCAGAGCCGTGCGTGATGCAAATAAAGCAGCGTATTACGCGGGGAAGGCAGGAAAAGAGCTGGCAACCTCAATGTCTGGAGAGAGATCGTTACGGGCGCTTGCTGATTTAAATGAATTCTCTGGTAAAGAAGCAAAAATGTTGGAAAACGCAATAAACGCTATCCCTATAGGTTCCCAAGCTGCGAAGAGGTTTGAAAAAGCTATTGCTCAACATTATGGTGTTCGGGAAGCATTGCATTTTGCAGATCATGGATTACCGCCGAAAAATTTGTTAGAAAAAGGGACAAATTGGATAAAACATACGGCGCGAACGGAAATACCGAAACTTATTGACCCGTTTCCTGACGTACCGGACGATGTAAAAAAAGCAGCCGATGTGTTTAATAAGGTAAGCTTTGGCTCGATGCTTGTTGCGCTTTTTCCGCCCATTGCACCCGTCGCGGCACCGATTGCCGCAGTATCGGGGATCATCGGACTTGGGGTGCCTGCCGCGTGGCAGTTTATGCATAATAGATTTGAGAATATTAACGTCGGCATTAAACATGGCAAAGAAGTTTCCCGGCTCGTCGTTGACGATGTATCGAAAAAATTGAGAAGTATCAATCAATCTGATGTCAAACAAGCAGCGCAGAACTTTGTATGAATAAAAAACTTGCACTAGTAACTCTCATAAAGCATAGTATGCTCTTGCCCGCCGAGGATAAAATCGCTCTCCTAAAGCGCGTCGGTGATTTAGCGGAGAACGATGTCCTTACCCTCGGGACGCATCTCTCTAGAGAGCGGCAGTTTGTCATGGAAAACGCGCAAAA
>JBBTUC010000039.1:0-7015 GCA_038078675.1 Patescibacteria group bacterium | reverse complement strand
CGGACTCCCTCGTCGATTACTTTACCCTCAATCCTCTGACTTTAGAGAAAGATAATCCGGACATGGTCTACGTCGGGACGGGGAAAGCAGGATAAGTATGGGAGAACAGACAGGACCGCAACCAATACAATTTGAAGCACCAAAACCGAAACTGAATCCAGAAGCGGGAAAGGCCGTGGTGCCTGACGTCGTCAAAATCGGGGATTCGGAGAGAAAGACGCCGGAGACCTCGCGGGCGATGAAGATAGCAAGCGCAACCACGGAGTTTTTGGACGATTTGGGAAAAGCCAATCTTGTCGCCAAAAAAGAGCTCGGAGAGCTTGCTTCAACGCGTATTGGAAAGGCTATAGCTGTGGGGGCTGCCGGAGCCGGACTCGAATGGATTTCCGGACAAGTATTAGGAAAGGCAATGGATACACTTCTTCTATTGTTGCCTTCTAAAAACGAAGAGGATATGAAAAAAGTAAAAGGTTTTTTCAATAATGGATTTATACGTGAATCAATCGAAGACGCAGGTGTATATAAGTTCTATAAAGAAGCCAATAAACTCATCGGCGACGAACTTCCTGATGTACCGGTGTCGTATTTGGGGGCAGCAATAGGCGTAAACGCAGCGGATTGGGCTATCCGGAATAGCGTTGGACAAGAAAATCAACTGAAGAATCTTGTAGGTATAAAAGAGAAAGGAAGAGGTAAAAATAAGGAATTTAGCTATAATATGGTAGCTAACAAAAGTTACAAAGAACCCGCTAACGATAGCAAAACAGATCTATTAAATTTTATTCCTCGTACGGCTGGTGTGCTCGCCGATGTTTCTAATCCCGTGATCCTTTACGGTACAGCGCAGGTCGTGGAAGGGGTGTCGGCGTACGCCCGTGCCGTGCGGGACGTGCTACGCGCGCGAAAGGTAGGGGGTGAGTCAATGGTTCAAGCACTTCTTACGGATGCAAAAAAAGAAAAGCTCGTCGGTAAAAAGAGGGATAAGCAGGAGCGGATATTGGACATGCTGGAAGCGACGAAAGAAAACGGTAAATAACTATGGATGATATTAAACGAAAAATTCAAAAGACGCATCTTTTAAGTGATGAGCAAAAAATTGCTCTCCTTGTCGAGATAGATGCGTGTAGTGCGGAAGAGATTGCCAAACTTGACGATGTCCTCACGCGTTTTGAAGGGGAGTATCAGAATTTTCTCGCGAAGTATCATGAGGTGGTAAACACCGAGCTTGCCGGGATCCTTTCTGACGACGGCGATGTCCCGGCGGTTCGCGAGGCGGTCGAAAAAGTTCGGACAGGATTGAACACGTTGCATGGGTAGAATATAGCCTATAATTTGACATAATAGGTTATTTTTGATATACTTATATAATCTATGATAGAAGCTGCCACACCATCGCCAATGTCTACTGCGGAGGCTCCCCGAGCTGAAACCACTCCGTCATTCCTCGACCAGATGGGTACATCTGTCCGTCAATTTGCCGGGGACGTAGCTAAAGCCAACGAAGATGCCCGGGAGCAGCTCGGGAGAACTGCGGTAGGGCATATGATATCCGGTTTGGCGCCGTTGACCACAGGGATTATTGGAGATGTAGTACTGGAGGCGTTGTTAGAAAAAATAGGAGAGACGAAGCCAGATGCGAAAACTAGTAGAAATAAACCGACCCCTTTTTCACTCCTTGCTAATGTAGTGAATGCGCTAGAAAAAAAGCCATTTTTGAGAGAAGTAGCAGAAAACGTGGGAATCACAGTTGCTTACAATCAACTCGTCGCCAGACCGTCGGAAGGGGCACTACCTCCGGCAAGCGCGGTAGATGCCGGTATAGCCGTGGGGTTAGATGCAGCGGCCATCGGAGTCGAAAACATTGCCAAGACAGAGCGCGTGAGCGGGACTATAACACGGCTGAAAGGGACAGGCGATGTGAAATCGTTACGAGTGCGATCCGTGAGTGGATTGAAAGAAGGGGGAAAAACGGTCGTACATGCAATAACGCTTGCCAACGGTCCGACGGTGTTAGGACTACGGATGATGGGGGAAGGGGTCGTGGCCATCGCGAAGAATTATAAAGCGATACAATACGCGCGAAGTCACCCCAACGAACCGAAGCCCTACCGCCCTCCGGAGCGAAAGCCATGGGACCGGGGAGACCGGGGACCGCGGAGAGATTTCCAAGATCATGGGCGGGACAAGATGTATTATGGACAAGGGGGAGGACGAAATGATCGATATCACCGTTAAGAAAAAAATTCAACACACACGACTGTTTTCCGATAGTGAAAAAATTGAACTATTGGTCCGGATTGATGAACTTCCCGGGAGCGACCTCCTCGTATTAGAAGAGGCGATAGACGGTTTTGATGCCAAATATACGACTTCTGTACACACGCTTACCGATAGTATAGACAAAGGAATTACCTCTCTTGACCATAATCTTTCAGAACAAGAAAAAGCGCAGATGGCAGATGCGGCCCTTGTGGTGAAGGCAGGCTTAGGAATGCTATGACAGAAGGAGAAAACGTCGAATACATAGGGATTGGTAAGCCGGAGGTGGCAAAAGAGACACACCCTGCGGTGAAAGCCGTGAAAGGCGCGCTCGCCGGGTGGTGGGAGCGGGTCGGGCCGGGAGGGGTGGAAAAATCATGGGTCGCGGCTCATAAAAATATTCTCAAGCATATCGAGGGGGAAGACAGGAAGAAGGCATTTGAAAAATCAGCGGAAGGATGGCGAAGAACAGGTAAGATTGTGGGCGTCGCTTCAACGGTTGTCGATTTTTCCATAGGTGGATTGGGGATCGTGCTCATGGGGAAGGGGTTACGTAATCTCTATCTCACGGAGGGCTTGGTCTATAGGACTGCAAAATTTCTTGGGTCTCGTTTAAAAAATTCTAATATTCCAATATTATACGCAAATCTCTATAAAGATCTTAATGATGATCAAGAAAAACGACGTCTAAAAAATGTCGGGAGATTAGTGTCGGTTGTCCCTGGTGCGGCGTCGCTTGGGATTCTATTGGGCGCGGGCCCGGCGCATATGATGGGAGGGATTGGTGCGAAAGTCGTAGAACTTTTTGGTACAGCTGGCGCGCACGGCGGAAACTATGTCGCATCCGGCAAAGCGAGCGAGCATGCAAAAGCCGTAGGTGGGGCGCTAGGGAAAGGGGCGGAAGCGGCAGTTAAGTATGCAGCAGAACATCCGGAGGAGATACGGAAGACTTTGAGGACCGTCGATGATATATCGCGGCAGCGCAAGTTGGATGAGGAGTATCGTGCACAAACACAGAAGCTAGAAGCAGAGCGGCAACTTCAGAGAGAATATAACATGTGGATGGATTCTTTGGACGGATCGCTTCGAAGTTACTACGAACAAAATCATCAGTGGCCGCCACCGATGGCGGATTTTATGAAAGAGCGGGAGGGGTTTTTGAAGGGTATAGCCCAAAAAGAGGCAGCGAAAAAGAAAAAGGCTTACGTATAAATTGTTGATTGACATTCAGAGAGAGTATAAGTTGTAATAAAGGAGGATTATTATGGATAAAACAAATGAAGATCAAACACCAGATGCGCGTGAGATTTTAGCAAAAATCAAAGAACCAATTGAGGTAGGGCATGAGATGGTAACGAAGGGATCCTTCAAAAGTCCTGATACGTATGTGGTAAACCATGAGGATGGATCTGTAGAGCGATTCGAGATCGTCCGATTGGGAAAAGAATCGTTTGTGGTACGGACGAAAGAGCAGACTTTCGTCCAAGCTGATGGGAGTAAGACCGTGGTCACGTACGACTATGATGGTAAAAACGGTGTCTATGTACCAAGAGATCCAAAGGCAAGCGAATTTGAGGCGCTGCTTCGCGGTGTGGCAACGGCGAGAGAGAAAGGATCCATGATGCTCTGGGACGGCGTGACGCCTGATGGACAAAAGACCGGAGGGCAAGGTCTTGAAATAACTAAGTTTGATGCACCCGTGGCGCGGCCGCACCTCATCGCGTTATTGAACCGAGAGAAGCATATCCCTAATTTTATGGCTTGAGGAGGGCGGCGGCAATGGTGGCGTTTCCTCTTCGTAATGGGCATGGTACACTATACCTATGAGTGATACAGCGAAACGGCCATACTTTTTGTGGGATTATGATCTGACGGAGGAACAGGTGCGGGAGATTTTGCGTGGGGACAATAAAACCGAACGCCAGTGGATGATGGCGCGGATTCTCACGAATGCCCGGTACGAGGATGTATGGAGCTATATACGATTATCTGATCTTGCTCGTGAATTTGGGAATCTTCGTATGCGTAAAGCGGTGAACGAAGCCTGGAGTCACGCCTTGACCGTCTGGGGGTATCATGTATAAACATGCCGATCCATCGATTATACTTCCTTATCAACGAACAATCCTGACCGAATTTTTTACATCGCCTCTGTCACAAACATTCTTTTTGACCGGCGGCACTGCACTGGCCGCGTTTTACTTTGCGCACCGAGAGAGTAAGGATTTTGACTTTTTCAGCATGGAAGCGTTTGACATGATTGCCGTAGAAGGACTTTTCAGAGAGATCGCCCAAAAGCTCGGTGCAGATCTTTCGGTGAAGGTAGCAGCGCAAACATACCGAGAACTTTATTTGACGCACCAGGAAGAAGGGTGGATACAGCGTATTGATATCGTCCGGGAACAACTGAAACATTTTGGTGATGTCGTCGTTGTGGACGGTGTGCGTGTGGATGCACTCGAGAATATCGGATCGAATAAAGTACTTACGCTGTTTGGCCGGTTTGAGCCAAAAGATTATGTGGATTTCTACACCATCGTCACGCAGTCACCGTTGACTTTCGATGCACTGTTTTCTCTTGCAAAACAGAAAGATCTGGGATTGACGGAGTTTTATTTTTCGCAAAGCATAACGCAGGTGGACGCCATTGTATCGTGGCCAGCGACGCGCACTTCATATGATATACAGAAAATGATCCAATATTATCAATCGCTTTCCCGTGACATCCTCCTTCGCATAAAACCAAAAGAAGAAGGGTGATAGTGTGCTACTTCGATTTGCATAAACTTACGGTTTGAGTAAAGGGGCGGCGAGGGCGCGGGCCTGGTTTAAGAAAAACTTTTTGAGGGCATCAAGCGACAGTTTTTTCTTCATGATGGGCATATCCGTAAGTTCTTCAGCTTTAGAAAAAAGTGCCGAGAGGTAAAACGGGTCGATATCCAATTTAAATTTGTGCTCGACGGACTGACGCAAATCCCAGACGGTGTAATGCTTCAAAAGAAAATACAGATCCACGAAGTCTTTGGATGCAGTGCGTTGGCTCAAAGCGAGGAGTTTGTTGACGGCGATATCGCCGATACTGTCGACGGCAAGCGTGTCGAGGTAGTTGACCGGCTCGAGGTGCTTAAAGTCATAGAAGACGAAGTCAATCTTCAGGAGTTGTCCGTCGGAAAACGCGAGGTCGTAGCGGAGACGTTCATGAATTTTTGCAAGTGTTGATTTGATTTGAAGGCGAGTGGTGATTTTGCCCATGGCCGCGATGACTGTGGATTCATCAAATGCTGCGTCCGTAAAAAGGTCGATATCTTCGCTTTCTCTGTGATTGAGATAGCATGCTGCAAGCGCGGTGCCTCCGGTGAGGTAAAACTTCCCAATAAGGTACGGTTCGTGACGGATCTCGTCCAGAAATCGCAATTGGATACGGGTGAAGTAGCGGGTTAACGTTTGCCCCATATAAGATACCGGAGAAGATTCCTCCGCAGCGGATCGATATCAAGATCATGCCAGTATTTTTTGACGAGTTTGAGAGATATCTTACGTCGTCCTGGGCCAAGATTAATCATATTCTGGAGGATATAGCGACGGCCCCAGGCGGTTTTCTTCAGAGCCTTTTCCCGGTAGTCCCAGAGGTGCATGAGGCAATTGTATCGGGTGTTGACAGGTGATGCAAACCTGGGATAGAATACAACCATTGCTTGGCAGGAGTATACTTTTATTTTTCATGAGAAGTTATCTATATCACACAAACCAATCCGTCTCTCGGCGCATTTTTAGTGTTGATTAGTTCCCTTTCTCACGAGAGATTACAGTAACCCCGCACAAGCGGGGTTTTTTAGTACATAGGGGCGGGCCCGAAGTTTACCTGGTTGAACGTCGCATTTGCAATGCGAAGGTAGGCAGTTCGACTCTGCCCGGGTCCACAGCGAAAGAAATCGCAAGCGATTTCAACGTTGTAGGAACGCCGCGGAAGTCGCGTTACCGCGACCACGCGGTTTACGCGATTCAAATTGCGAGGCAATTTGTTACGTTTCACAGGAAAAAGCGAATTATGAAGTATGAATTGTGAAGTATGGGAAGATATTTTTCCATAATTCCTGATTCATAATTCATTATTCAATGTGCTGGCACTTTTACAATACTCGAAATGACTTTATTCGATTAGGTGAAATTCCTGGTTGAATAGAAAATTTAAAGTAGTTGCATCGTAAGGGGGAATCCACTATGGATACCCTTCACCCGAACAAATTTCGCAAGAAATTTGCGCGGGTAAACAGCATGTTAGAGATAGGGATAAAAGGGGATAATGGTAGGTTTGTGAAAATGAATTTACCACCCTTTGTTCTCTGCAACGCTACAAGCTGACAATGGATGCCTAGGGCGCTCATGCCGAGGAAGGACGTATATGGCCGCGATAGTCGTCGGGGAGGAGCCATACTCCATCGATCCGGCGGTTTCCGAATGGGGAAACCCACGTATCGCAAGATACGGATCTTGTCGTAAAAGTGACCGTAAGGAATCTATAGCGATAAGAGGGGTACCATCTGAACTGAAACATCTCAGTAAGGTGAGGAAAAGAAATCAATAGAGATTCCGTAAGTAGCGGCGAGCGAAAGCGGAACAGCCTAAACCCGGTCATTGTCCCGCTATGCGGGATCGACTGGGGGTTGCAGGGCTTCTGATATGGGATGAGATGCGGGTAGCGGAATTGCTTGGAATAGCAAACCATAGGACGTGAAAGTCGTGTATCCCAAATCCA
>JBBTUC010000038.1:0-8397 GCA_038078675.1 Patescibacteria group bacterium | reverse complement strand
CACCGGCTGAGTCCCCCTCGACGATGAAAAGCTCGGAAACGCTCGGATCTTTCTCCTGACAGTCGGCGAGCTTGCCCGGCAGCGTCGCACCTTCCAGAGCCCCTTTTCTGATGATTGCGTCTTTGGCGGCTTTGGCGGCAAGCCGGGCTTTGGCGGCGAGAAAGATTTTTTCAAGAATTTTTCTTCCCTCTGTCGGGTTTTCTTCAAAAAACGTATCGAGGCCCTCTTTGACGGCGGACTGGACGAAAGGCTGGACCTCGGCGTTTCCGAGTTTGCCCTTGGTTTGGCCTTCAAACTGCAAATTCTGTGAGGACATTTTGATGTAGACAATGGCCGTAAGGCCCTCACGCGTATCGTCGCCAATGATATTGTCGTCGGCATCTTTTGTGACTCCTATTTTTTTGGCGTAATCATTAATTCCGCGGGTGAGAGCCATCCGGAATCCGGTCAGATGGGTGCCACCCTCAACAGTGTTGATGACGTTGACGTAGGATTCGACTGTTTCAGAGTACGCGTCGTTGTACTGGATGGCTACCTCCATGTCTATGTCGCCGTCGGGAGAAGTTTTTTTGATCGTGATGCAATCATGCACCACGGTTTTATTGCGGTTGAGGGCTTTGACGAGCGAGGTGATACCGCCTTCGAAGTAATAATGGGCCACTTCGTCGATCCGCTCATCGGTAAGATGGAAAGCAAGGCGCGCGATCAGGTACGCCCGGTCACGGACTTGTTTTTTGACCGTTTCAAAGTTGAGGGCTATGCCTTCTTTGAAAATATCCGCATCCGGCAGGAATGAAACGGTGGTACCGGTACCGTTCGCCTTTCCTTTTGAAGTGACCGGGCTGATCGCTTTACCGCGTTTGTATTCTTGTTCATAGTGTTTACCGTCCCGACGGACTTCTACCTTGGTCCAGATCGAGAGTGCGTTGACGACTGATGCCCCTACTCCATGGAGGCCGCCGGAAACTCTGTATGCTTTGCCTTCAAACTTGCCCCCGGCGTGGAGTTTGGTCATAACAAGCTCAAGAGCGGAGACCTTATATTTGGCGACGGTATCAACCGGAATTCCCCTTCCGTCATCAACGACGGTGACGCTATCATCTTTGTGGATGGTCACCCAGACATTTTTAGCAAATCCTGCCAACGCTTCGTCTATAGAGTTATCAATAATTTCGTTGAGGCAGTGGTGCACACCGGCCAGGGATGTTGTGCCGATGTACATGGCCGGGCGTTTCCTTACCGGTTCGAGGCCTTCAAGAACGACGATTTGTTTGCCGGTATAGTCTGAAGATTTTTTTGCCATTGTAGAAGAAAAAAACGAGCGCATATCCGCTCTACAAACCATTGTACATAATGTTGTTTATGATGTCCATAGTTTGTTGCAAATTGACAGGGCCTGGCCCTGTCACTACTATAGCATTATGCCCTCTCGAAATCGGATAAAAATATACGTCGACGACGGTCACTATCATGTTTACAATCGCGGTGTAGAAAAACGTGTTATTTTTTTAGATGATCAAGACTACCGTGTATTTTTCAGTTTTCTTAAATCCTACCTTTCCCCTATCGATGAGCATAAAAAACACCCATTACTTGATGTGACAGGGCCAGGCCCTGTCAGGATGCGGCCGCTTAAAACCTTCTTTGGAGAAGTATCCCTTCTTTGTTATTGTCTAATGCCAAATCATTTCCACTTGTTGTTATATCAGCAACCTCCCGATGGGATGCAAAGATTTATTCAAGCTCTTTGTACGAGCTATACGATGTATTTCAATAAGAAGTACAAGCGGATCGGACCATTATTTCAGGGACCGTATAAGGCAGTTTTTGTTGATCGTGACTCTTATCTTTTGCATTTGACGCGATACATCCATTTAAATACGTTGGATCTGACAGGGCCAGGCCCTGTCACTATACGGGAGTATCCATACTCGAGTTATCCGTATTACCTTCGTTTGAAGCAAGCCTCGTGGCTACATCCGGAGCGTGTGCTTAACTATTTTCGGTCGGCACAGCGGAAAGATTATCAAGACATCCTTTCTTATGAAAGTTTTGTCGAGGACTACGGGCAGGATTCAAGTGCGATGGTTGGGAAGCTTGCTATCGACTGACAGGGCCTGGCCCTGTCATGATCACTTCGTCGAGAATACTCGTTAACTGAGGGGGAAAGATGGTACCGACCACGGTATTATCAGGAAGTGGTGATTGTTTGTTTTGCCTGAATCGTGCGAGGAAATTGATCATTGTGTCACCTTCGTCATCTACAAATGTTTGTGTTGTCACACCGAGCAGGTCTACGTCAAAATCTTCAATCTGCGGTCCATTAAACACCCCCCCAGCTTTGAAGTTTAAGAGCCTCATCGCGAGTAAACTCAAAGCGTACCATGCTTTCAGGGGTTGCAATATCTTCCAGAGCTTTAGCTCTCTCTTGGTCTGGTACGAAGTTCCATCCAAAGGACACATATTGGGACTCACGGCCGTCGCGTTCGCCTCCACCCGATATAGGTCTGATTACGTTCATCATCGGGCATCGTACTCCTCCTCCTCCTTTGTCAAGAACTGACAGGGCCTGGCCCTGTCAGGAGAGAAAGACGGCGTCGAGGGCAAGTTTAGGAGTGATGTTGTCCATAATTTGCGTGCGGGCAGTGAGGAGGGAGCGGAGAAGTTTGGCGTGGGTGTGCGTTGTTTTCAGATGTTGCTCAAGTGCGGTGATAGAAAGGTCAACGAAAGCGAGAGCATCGTCGCGAGTTTTAGCAAGTTCGTCAATTATTTGCACCCGCTTCCCGATCGGTAGTTCTCCTAACGACTTCAATGTGTCAATACATTGAAGTATTTTTTCTTCTGTATATTTTGTGGCGTTACCGAGGCGTACGAGTTGGCACCGCGAAAGGATGGTGGGGAGAAGTGCGTCGGGCTGACTGGTTTCCAAAATAATAAGAGTGTCGCCCGGCGGCTCCTCAAGCGTTTTAAGGAATGCGTTTTGAGCTTCCGGAGTCATGGTCTGGGCCTCCTTGATGATAATCGCGTGACTCGGGCTTGCAACGGGACGGATGGATAAGCGTGATGCCACACTACGCACGCGCTCAATGCCAATTGAGGTCGGTTCGGGGATGATGGTCGTCACATCGAAAGGAGAAACAGCCGCCTCTTTAACAAGTGTTTGAATTTTTTCAGTACGCTGATTACTCGTCCCCCCGGTGATAATAAAGCAATGCATACTCTTGCATTATACGGCAGAAGTGAGCCATAATGAATGGTATGCCAACGACTGCCCAACAACTCCTATCGATTCTTGTTTCTGATGGTCATTTAAGTCAGGATAAGGCGGACGCAATCATACTCGAGTCGCTCAATTCCGGGGTTGCTGTCGAAGATATCATTACAAAAAAGCACTTGGTTCAGGAATCCGTGTACTCCCAAGCCCGCGCGAAAGCACTGAATATCCCATTTGTGTCTCTCGTGGATAAAGCATTATCACCGGATGTCATCACATTTATTCCTGAACCGGTTGCCCGGCGCTATGTGCTTCTCCCCTTTTTCTATGACCCGAAGGCAGGGGTTCTTTCTGTGGCAATGCTTGACCCGTTAGACTTTCAGGTCATTGAATTTTTAGAGAAAAAATCCGGTAAGCGTATCAAGCCCTTTATGGCGACCCGCGAAGATATTTTGGAGCACCTAGAGGAGCTGTATAACCAGAATTTGGGAGCTGACGTCTCAGCCGCGCTGAAGGAGACTGCTCCGTCCGGACCGAAGACCTATGAAGCAGGGAAGTTGGGTGAAGTCATCCGTGAAGCGCCAATAGCCCAGATCGTGTCGGCAATCCTCGAGCAGGCGCTCCGTATCAGGGCTTCTGATATCCACATTGAACCGCAGATCGGTGATACCCGAATACGATTCCGGGTAGACGGAATTCTTCAGGAGCGTTTGGCGCTTCCCCGTGGGATTCAGGATGCGGTCGTATCCCGTATAAAAATTCTCGCGGATATGAAAATCGATGAAAAGAGGATCCCCCAAGATGGCAGGTTTAATTTTAAAATGGGAGACAATGAGGTTGATCTTCGCGTTTCGACCTTGCCGACGGTTCATGGAGAAAAAGTCGTCATGCGTCTTCTTAAAAAATCCGGTGGGATTCCGACCCTATCCGATTTGGGACTTCGGGGTTTGGCCATGAAAAATTTGGAAACGAGTATTTCCCGACCGCACGGTATCAACCTCGTTACCGGACCGACTGGATCGGGAAAAACCACAACGCTGTATGCTGTTCTTTCCAAGCTTAACAATACGAGAGTTAATATTATGACGCTTGAGGATCCGGTAGAGTATGAGATAGCGGGAGTCAATCAGGTGCAAATCAATCCCGTCGCGGGACTCACCTTCGCTACCGGGTTGCGATCGTTTCTCCGGCAAGACCCCAATATCATTCTGGTCGGAGAAATCCGTGACACAGAAACGACGGATTTGGCTATCCAAGCTGCCCTTACGGGTCACTTGGTGTTTTCGACGCTTCACACAAATAACGCGAGCGGTGCAGTCCCCAGGCTTTTGGATTTGGGAGCGGAGCCATTTTTGGTAGCATCGGCGTTAAATGCAGTCGTGGGTCAGCGTATTGCGCGGCGTGTGTGTCCAACCTGTAAAGAACAGTACAGCCCGGAAGCGGCGGTTGTCGAAGATGTTCTGCATGTGATGGGCGGCCTATTACCGGTTCACACCAACGTCGTCCTCTATAGAGGAAAAGAGACGAATGGATCAAACGTGTGTCAAGCCTGCGGAGGGTCTGGGTACCTGGGCCGGGTAGGCATTTTTGAAGTATTTCCCGTTTCCGATACGATAAGTAAACTTATTCTGGAGCGCTCTCCAATGGCCCAGATCGAACACCAGGCGGTTGTCGATGGCATGATTACCATGAAGCAGGACGGTTATCAGAAGGCTCTCGAGGGGGAGACGACCTTGGAGGAAGTCTTGCGGGTAGCACAGGACTAAGTATGGATATTCAACAACTATTTGCAGAAGCCGTACGACTTGAGGCCTCAGATCTTCATCTGATCGTAGGATTTCCTCCCATCTTGCGGGTGCATGGCAAACTCGGTCCTCTCTCTACTACTCCCCTTACCGCACAGGACACCGAGATGCTCGCGGCAAGCGTATTAACGAGCGAGCACAAAGAACTATTTGCAGCTAATAAAGAAATAGATTTTTCCGTAATTTCCCCCGGAGGGAGGTTCCGTGCCAACATTTACTACCAGCAAGGCTCTATTGCCGGGACATTCCGGTTGATCCCTTCAAAGATTAAGTCCATAGATGACCTCAAGTTACCCTCTATTTGTCATGAGTTTGTGAAACTTCGGCAAGGGCTGGTCCTCGTGACTGGGCCTACCGGACACGGCAAGTCAACGACGCTCGCTTCGATGATCAATGAAATAAATATGGAAAGCGCCCGTCACATCATCACCATCGAGGACCCTATTGAATACACGTATCCCAAAGGTTTATCCATTATCTCCCAGCGGGAAATGCATACCGATACGCATTCATGGAATATGGCTCTCCGAAGCGTCCTTCGGGAAGATCCGGATATAGTTATGGTCGGTGAGATGCGTGATTTCGAAACGATTCAGGCGGCGATCACGGTTGCAGAAACCGGCCATTTAGTTTTTGCGACACTCCACACCAATACTGCTGCCCAAAGCATTGATCGGATTGTTGATGTCTTCCCCCAAAATCAGCAAGCGCAGGTACGGCTCCAGCTTTCGTTAGTTTTGGAGGGAATACTCGCTCTACGGCTCATTCCGGCTGTCGGCGGCGGCCGGGTAGCTGTTTCGGAAATCATGACCGCGAGTCCCGCGATAAAAACAACGATTCGTGACGGAAAAACACACCTGATTGATAACGTGATCCAAACTTCGGGAGAGCTTGGTATGTGCTTGCTTGAAGCATCGCTTGCAAAGGCGGTGAAAGAAGGGAGAATATCTGTCGAAACCGCAACGTCGTATGCCCTCCGGCCGGAGGATATGAACAGACTACTTAAAGGAGCGTAGAATGGCTTTCTTTTCTTACCATGCACGCGATACAGACGGAAATGATGCCTCGGGGCTTGTTGAGGCCCCATCTTCTGAAGCGGCGGTGAGGCTTCTCCGGACCCGTCATCTTTTCGTTATATCTATCAAAGAAACGGGGGAGAAACACAGCGTTTCTACTCTTCTGGCAAAATTTCACAAAATCGGATTTGGTGACGTCGTCAATTTTACGAGACAGCTTGCTACCATGATCGTCGCCGGACTTTCACTTCCGGAAGCGCTGACTATATTACAAAATCAGGCGACGAATCCTGCGTTTACCCGGATTATTGTGGAGGTTGAGCATCAGATCGTGGGAGGTGGAAACTTGGGTGATTCGCTGGAGAAATACCCGGATGTATTTAGTCCGATTTACATCGCACTTGTCCGGGCCGGTGAATCATCCGGGACTCTTGATAAAGTGCTCGAGCGACTTGCAGAAACACTCGAGTCTCAAGCCGAGTTTCGAAGCAAAGTAAAGGGAGCCATGATTTACCCCGTCATCATCGTGATCGGGATGTTTGCCGTCGTTATGGTCATGATGACGGTCGTAGTTCCCAAACTCACCGACTTGTACCGCGACTTTGGGATAGAGCTTCCGGGTCCCACTAAGATTTTGATCGCCACCTCCGATTTTTTTGTCCATTTTTGGTGGCTCATAATCGCCCTCGTTGTGGCGTCCGTTATCGCATTCGGGAAGTGGCGCAAGACACCCATTGGTGAGCTTATGGTAGACTCGTTCATTTTGCGTCTGCCGCTTTTTGGTGATCTTACCAAAAAAGTGCTCTTGGTCGAGTTTACCCGGACGCTTGCTATGCTTATCAGTTCCGGTATCCATATCCTTCAGGGACTTCAGACATTACGAAATTCTCTCGGCAATGTTCGATTCCGAAATGCAATAGATGAAATATCCAAAAAAGTTGAGAAAGGATTTCCCTTGGGTGATACATTTGCCCAGCACGAGGAATTTCCGCCGATTGTGTCCCAAATGATGAAAGTGGGAGAAGAAACAGGCAAGCTCGACGACACGTTGGTCAAACTTTCCCGCTACTTTGAGAGTGAGAGTGAACACTTGGTGCAGGGGCTGACCACGGCTATTGAACCCATCATTATGGTGGTATTAGGTGTCGGAGTAGGATTTATTGTGATATCCGTGATTACCCCAATTTACAACTTGACAAGCCAGTTTAAATAGTGTTTTATAGATACATGAGGCAAAAAGGTTTTACCCTTATTGAACTTCTTATCGTCATAGCACTTCTCGGAGCACTTGCCGTAGGACTATTGGCAACGATTGATCCGTTTGAACAACTCAAAAAAGGCCGGGACACGAGCTTACGCAATACGACAGCCGAGTTTTATAATGCAAACTTACGCTACTATTCTACCAAAGGAAAATTTCCATGGGCTACAGATGCGAGCTATACTTCTGCCCTTGTCGGAGGACAAACAGACGTTTTGACAGAATTAATCACGGTCGGAGAGCTAAAAACCAGATTTTATACTCTTGCCGGATCAGCAAATCTCAATAAAATTTATCTCTCTTCGACAGACCCCGAAAATCTGGCGGTATGTTTTAAGCCGGAATCCAAGTCGTTTCAGGAAGATCCGGTAACACTCTTTGATTCCAATGGATCCAGCGAGGTGTCCGGTACGTGTAAATCAGAAGCAGCGGGGACAGCTGGACAAGATTGTTACTACTGCGTGCAGTAAAATGGCGGTACTTCTCGTGGGTGTAGGGACTTTTCTCCTTTTTGTTTTTTTTCAGGCGACGGGGATTTATGGAGGGGATAGCGGCGATCTCGTGACAGCCGCAGCCACGTTTGGTATTCCCCATCCGCCCGGATATCCGTTATACACGTTTTTGGGATACGTGGTAAGCCGATTGTCACTTTTCACAGTCGCATGGCGGGTTGGCCTTTTGTCCTCTCTTGCCCATGCGGTCACGCTCTCTTTCGTATATTCTATCGTAAAAAAGCTTACGAAAGATCCACTTGCTGCGGTATTTTCCGTTCTGTTTCTTGCGGGTAACTACCTTTTTTTCCTTTACAGTGTCACGCCGGAGGTGTTTGGACTGTTTGATTTGTTCGTCGTCCTGATACTTTTTTTGTTACTTCGGTGGGAGGAAACAAGGCGCCCGGGGATTCTCTACGTGCTTTCGTTTGTCTTTGGTCTGGCTCTCACGCACCACCATCTCATTCTGTTTCTCGTTCCGGCGATAGGATATTTTTTACGGTCGGTATTGTCATTGCGAGGAGTAGAGATCCCTCACTGTCATTGCGAGGAGCAAGATCCCTCACTGTCATTGCGAGCGGCAGCGAAGCAATCTCATAATGACAGTTCG
>JBBTUC010000037.1:0-14314 GCA_038078675.1 Patescibacteria group bacterium | reverse complement strand
TTGGGCCAGCAGATCCGGTCACTCCCGTTGAACCTGTAGATCCGGTAGGTCCTGCTCCTCCTGTGGCTCCTGTGCTCCCGGTACTTCCTGTTGGCCCATTGGCTCCTGTGGCTCCGGTACTGCCGGTGGGTCCGTTGTCACCCGTACTTCCCGTCGCTCCTGTAGAACCGGTTGATCCGGTTGGGCCAGCAAGTCCGGTCACACCGGTGCTTCCGGTACTCCCCGTAGGTCCTGCTCCTCCGGTTGCGCCAGTTGATCCGGTTGGACCGGCATATCCGGTACTTCCGGTTGATCCTGTGGAGCCTGTGGGACCGGCTTCTCCTGTGGAACCCGTACTTCCTGTAGGACCATTGGCTCCTGTGGCTCCAGTGCTACCCGTTGGTCCAGCCACCCCTGTCCCACCTGTGCTTCCGGTCGGACCTTGTTGTCCGGTGGCTCCTGTACTTCCGGTTGAACCTGTTGGGCCATTTTGTCCCGTCCCGCCCGTTGACCCGGTACTTCCTGTTGGTCCATTGGTACCGGTTGATCCAGTACTTCCGGTCGGACCAAGCCCTCCCGTTCCACCAGTACTTCCGGTTGGTCCTTCTTGTCCCGTAGCTCCCGTTGATCCCGTGCTTCCTGTTGGCCCGTTTAGACCGGTGGAACCGGTGCTTCCGGTAGGTCCGCCCGCCCCGGTTACCCCTGTGGAGCCAGTAAAGCCTGTAGGACCCACACTTCCCGTAGACCCAGTATTCCCCGTAGGTCCTTGTATTCCCGTTGCTCCCGTGCTGCCTGTAGGCCCTCCCGCTCCGGTAGCTCCGGTAGAACCCGTGGCTCCGGAGGGTCCGGAAGCTCCGGCTGCTCCCGTGGCACCGGTTGAACCTGTGGGGCCTCCCGTTCCGGTACTTCCCGTTGATCCGGTTGAACCGGTCGGTCCGATGCTGCCCGTGGTACCGGTTTAACCCGTTGGTCCGATGCCTCCCGTGGCTCCCGTTGACCCGGTCGGACCAGCTGATCCGGTTGCTCCGGTTGAGCCGGTGGCGCCGCTCGGGCCCGTGGGGCCAGCATCTCCTGTTGCGCCGGTTGAGCCAGTCGCACCCGTTGATCCCGTCGGGCCATTGGCACCCGTGGGTCCTGTCGAACCGGTAGGACCTACCACACCGGTAGGTCCTGCTGATCCCGTAGAACCGGTTGATCCGGTTGGACCACCAACGCCGGTACCACCCGTTGAACCTTTCGGACCATCAAGTCCGGTGGGACCGGTGGATCCGGTCGGACCCTCTAACCCGGTGGCTCCGGCTTCTCCCGTGGGTCCAGAAGGACCGGCATGTCCGGTGGATCCCGTTGCTCCGGTGGATCCCGTTGCCCCCAAAATACTCCCCGTAGATTGTTGGGTCGTCCCTCCATTCGTCGTGGTCACCAATGGCTCATTGGCCCGGGGTAAGGGGCTCCCGGGCGCACGGATGCTTAAAATTTGGAGTCCGATAAGGAGAGCCATAGCCACCCCTGCTGCTGAAAGAGCTGCCCAGGTGTATTTGGAACGCATGAGCGCAGAAATATAGGCAGGAGCGGTAACCTGAAGGGTGATATGGGAAGGTGAGAGATTGATAGAGTCTGATCCCATCTTATTGTCATTCCCGCGAAAGCGGGAATCTATTTCTTGAGACTGGATCCCCGCCTGCGCGGGGATGACAGAGGAAAAAACACCATCCCTTGCCTCGGTCGCTTTCGGCAAGCGTTGGTAGCTCACCCGGCTTCCGGCGGCCTGACGTAATTCCTCCACGCCGAAGCGCCGGGCACCACCCAATGTTCTCGTACTTCTGATGACCCCGGCATGTTCCCAACGAAGGAGCGTCCCTTTTGATACGCCCAATGTTTTTGCCGCTTGGCTGACGGTGAAAAAATCCTTTTTAGCCTCAAAAGGCGAGGCCTTTTGAGGCTGGGAAACTCCTCTTTTTTTGGCTACGGCCGCAATCGCTTCTTCTGTAAAAAGATTGATGCCGTGCTCATCCCTAAGCGAGGAAATCTTTCCTGCTGCAAGCCAGTTATGAACTGTTCCTTTTGCTACTCCCAACCGTTTGGCAGCCTGACTTATAGTGTGGAGCCTGCCCTGTACCGCCGCTCTTGCGAGGCGAGGATGGAAACCTCGCGAGAAAGGAAGGCTTGTACGGGGTGAAGCAAATGACAGACTTTGTGAAGCAAACTTTTTGGGCATATAGTTATTAAATAGGTGAATATGGAGGGCTGTCAAATCAATTGCGGGAAAAAGAGGCTGTCGAGGCTAAACTATGGGTTAAAAGAAGGTACCAACTATAGGATCATTTTACAATTCTTAATAAATATATGAAGTTAAGGGCAGTAGAACGCCAAAATTCACGATTGCCTATTCTGCTTTCAACAATGTTCTATACAACTCCAAATATTCCCCGGCGCTGCGCTTCCAGGAAAAATCCTGCCGCATTGCGCGCTTGACCATTGCGTTCCATGATTTCTTTTTCTGCCAGGCCGCCATAGTCCGCTCCATGGCCCGAACGAGCGCCGAAGTTTGATATTTCTTAAATACAAATCCCGTCACGCCATCTTCCACGGAATCAGCCAACCCTCCGGTCTTTCGTACTAAAGGTATCGTACCATATCGCATAGCTATCATCTGAGTCAACCCACAGGGTTCAAACTTGCTTGGCACGAGCATGATATCCGCTCCGGCATAAATCCGTTTGGCCAACCGTTCATCAAATGTATGAGTAAACGCGATATTGGAGTGCTTATTCGCTATCTCAATAAACTGTTGAATGAGCGATTTTTGACCCGTCCCCAGAAGAGCGATCTGATACAAATTGCGCGGAAGCTTCATAATAGCTTTGGCAATAAGATCCAATCCCTTCTGCCGGCCTTCGAACCTACCCACAAACCCAAACAGCGGAACATCAGCTATTGGCAACCGGAGCGCATGTTGCAGGGACTTCTTAATCGCGGCTTTGGCGGGTATCACGTCCCGGGCATCAAACATCCGGGGCAACTCTTTATCCGTCCGCGGATCCCATGCACGCTCGTCTATCCCGTTGAGAATCCCTCTGATCTTGTCCCCGCGCCTTTTAAAGACGTTGACCGTGCTCGCCCCATGCTCCCCGGCCATGATTTCGGTGGCATAGGTCGGAGAAACGGTCGTCACCTGATCAACGTATTCCATGCCCTCCTCCATAAGCCGCACGGCCTGACCGAGAGGTGTGGCAAAGACATGGAAGACCGACTGCGGCAGTCCCAGCTTTAAGGCAATAGAAACGCCGGTTTCTCCCGTATAGAGAAGATTATGGATCGTAAGCACCGTTTTTGCCCGCTTGGATTGGATGGTCTCTTCCTGGCGGTGATAGCCGACTTTACGATGTTCGCCGACGAGAAGCGGGATGAGTGCCGTATGCCAATCATTACAGTGAAGAATGTCGTAGGGACCGCCCATGGTCTCCTGCGAGTACAAATAGAGCTGGGTCACGGCTTTGGAAAAAAACGCAAAGCGCTCGACGATCAGCCCGCCGTCATAGAGGTTCAGGAGCGGATGACGAAAAAGATACACCGGAACGCTCGTCCCCGGAAGTGTTGTACGGAAAATAAAAACGAGCTCACGACGGCGGTCATAATCCAGAGCCAGTTGCCCGACGCAAGAGACATGTTTCGTCGACATGCGCTCATAAAACGGCATGGCAATAGATATATCCACCCCGAGGCCGGATAGCGCCGCCGGAAGCGAATAGCTCACGTCGGCAAGCCCGCCGCGTTTATAGAGTTTGGTGACTTCACTGGTGACAAATAAAACTTTCATATCCCCCAGCCTCGAAGGGTGAGACCCTTCGTGGCTAAATCACATCAAGAACAACGTTTTGAATACGTCCCATGCTTTGCTCCTCAAAATCACCGTTCTCATACTCGACAAAGGCTTTATACGAGAGAAATCCTGTTTTCGCCTTTGAAAAATACGAAAGGATCTCCGCTGGTTTCACCCACTCCTGATGAATATCGCCGAGATAGTTCGGATACGACGACGGCTGTAGCCTCCAAGGGTGAGACCCTTCGAGGCTAAATGGATTTCTATGGATATAGCGGGAAACGTGCATAAGTTGCTCCTCGTCGGTTATCAACACGGCCTTATACGCACCCTGAAATACCGGGCCCACACGTTTATGCCGCCGGTTTTCATACATCGTAAACCGCGTCATAACTGCCTGTAGAAACGCCGTCATATCGGCCTCCTCTTTCTGTTTCAGGAGAAAGTGAAAATGGTTTGGCATGAGAACGTAGGCCAAAAGATCAATCCTGCCGGTAAAATTTTTCAACCGAAGCAGTTTCGCCGCCTCCTCACGATCTTTGTACGAACGCGACCCATCAAGGAGCATTGCTTTAAGCTTCTTTTCATCTTTGGGAGTCAACGCGGTAGCCAGGTAGGAAAGGAACACACGGTAGTCTTTTTCATCAAGAAAGATATCTGCCTTGTTCACTCCCCTGTTATAAACATGATAGTAGCCATCAGGAACGTAGGATTTGATGATATTTTTGGCAGGCATATCTCAAGTATGCGCCGCACAGTCGAGAAATGCAATAATCAAAATAGCCTCGTAGGGTGAGACCCTTCGAGGCTAAATGCCGAGAATTTTTTTGTACACCCGCTCATACCCTTCTACCATTTTTTCCACGGTAAAGTTCTCCTCTACGTGCCTGCGGCACGCCGTCCGGTCGATCTCCCCGATCCGTTTGACGGCCTCGACTAACCCCTCAATCCCCCGTTTTTTTATGATCCACCTTCCTAAATCTTGAGTCTTATGTCCTAAGTCCTGGGTCTGCGCATCCTCCTCTGGAGGATCGACAATAAACCCAGTCACACCATCTCGTACTATCTCAGACACGCTCCCCCTGTTGTAGCCCACGACCGGCGTCCCGCAGGCCATGGCTTCGATCATCACCAGTCCAAACGGCTCTTCCCAGTGGATGGGGAAAAGGAGCGCCGTTGCTTCTTTATAAAGATCGATAACGTCGCTTCTTGGCATCGGCCCTCTATAAATAACCCGTTCTCCGTCTATATGCGGCTTCACTTGGCTCTCCCAATACGCGGCAATGTCCGGATATTGAGGAAAGTATTCCCCAGAAATAACGAGAGTTACTTCCAATTGTTTTGCGACCGTAATCGCGTCGGTAAAACCCTTCTCCTTCCGGATTCTCCCCACGGCAAGAAGATACCCTTGACCCATCTTTGAAAACGTATAATCACGAAGGCGCAATCCATTGTAGACCGTACCGGCAAACGGTAAATCCGCCCCTGCGCGCTGCGCGTCACTGATGGAAACATAATGAATACTTGGGACATCCCTGTATTGTCTATAGAGACCAACTTTGTCCGGAGCCAACGGGTCATGAAGCGTATACATCGTCGGGGTATCGGTAAATCGGGTAAACGGCAACGTCTTGAGAACGAGGTGATTGCCGATGATATCAAAGCGACCGCGGGCGGCTTCCTTATACATTTCTGCGGCCAAACGCTGTTCCATAAATGTGGCATACCGTTGATACTCTTGCTGCGTCATGTCTTTCTGCTTGGAATCAAACGCCTCAATGTCCAAACTCACAAGCTTGGACTTCGTTTTTGACCCGCGCGCGCCAAAAAGCGTCACATCGTGTCCCCGATCGACCAACCCATCAGCAATATCGGCAACCAACCACCATGGAGCAAGAATACTATTCGTCTCGGGCGGCACGGTGTGTGCCGGTGAAATATACAGTGCTACTTTCATAATAAAGCGAGAACTTTTTTGTACGCTTTCTCATATCCCTCAACCATTACCGGGCTCGAAAATTGTTTTTCGACACGCGTGCGGCATGCCGCCCGATCAATCAGATCAATTTTTCCTACAGCACGAACCAGTCCGTCAATACCATCAGACGGCTCTACGACATAACCCGTTTTCCCGTCCTCAATAATTTCAGGAACCGACCCGCAGTTGTAGGCCACGACCGGCGTCCCACAGGCCATCGCCTCGATCATAACGAGACCAAACGGCTCATGCCACGCAATCGGAAACAACACAGCCCGGGCGCCTCCATAAAGTTCAATAAGTGCATTGGAACGTACTTCCCCATGAAACACGACATTCGCTCCATCAATAGAGGGTTTAATCACTTCGTCAAAGTACTTCCGGTCAATCGGATCAATCGCGGCAGCCATCTCCAAACGCAATCCCACCTTTTTTGCCGTTTGTATAGCCTCAAGTGCCCCTTTTTTTGGGCTTACCCGCCCCACCCACAGCAAATACTCACTATTATGTTGGGGATTAAAGAGATACTCGGAAGTATTAAGAGCATTATAAACCGTTGCCACAAAGTGAAGATCCGGCATCCCGCCGCGCTGGTTATCGGATATGGAACTATAATTGAAGTGTTTATATTTCGCCAATATTGCCCGTTTTTCCTCCGTTGTTTCGGCTTTGTAATACGATCCATGAATCGTGAAGAGAACCGGCGTGCCCAGTCCTTCCGCACCGGGCAAACTCAGGTATTGCCCATGGCTATGGATGAGATCAAACTCCGCTGCCCGGTCGTAACACGCCTGATAGTGGGCGAGGGGTTTTGTACTATCGTCTTTGGATAGCCCGCTATTGCCAAGAGCATCCGCAAATACACTGCTTAGCTTTGCGCTCGTGGTACTGTCTCCACTGGCAAACAACGTGACCTCATGCCCCCGTCTCACCAATCCTTCCGTAAGGAGCGACACGATCCGCTCCGTCCCTCCATAAAAACCCGGGGGAATCGGGAGGTACGGCGGGGCAAGGATGGCAATACGCATAAAAATATCATAGCATATCCTCGCTTGCTAAGTAATTTTCAAAGGCGGTTTTATTATCTCAAGCCTTTGCTTTGCTCCTTCCCTCCATTTCCCATCGCCCCACTGAGCCGGAACACCGGTGATGACCGCTTTAATTTCCTTCCCTACAGGTATATTGCCTCGCAAATTGCCTTCCCGATCGACGCGTAATCTTGTACGGTCATCACGTTGCCAATCGGCGTGTTCACCGGTTATATAAAATTCCGAACTACTCTGTCCCTCGTGCCAATCCTTAAAAAATTGCGCTAATGGATGATCTTTCGCAATCATTCCCTCCGCACCCGTAACTATCCCACTGTATGGTTGCCCAGGCTTCAATTTCGTATTTGCATTCCATTTTTGGTTTGCTACGCCTGCCTCTCGGGTAAGTCCCATCCAGAGGTTTTCTCCATCATGACCCATACCGGGCCAGCCTTCACCTACCTTTTGTTCTAAGACTTCATGATCTCCTTCTCTGTGGTACTCTAGCCCTTCAACACCATAATTCTTAGCTGCCGCAACAAACACTTCCAAACTGTGGCCTCCACCAATCAATACTTCATGTGGATCTGTCATGCTCTTTCACCTCCTCTCTCCCTAAGCGCTGCTTCTAAACTATCCACCATTTTTTCATTAGTAAAATTATTTTCGACATGGCCTCGACACGCTGCCCGATCAATCACATTAATTTTTCCCACCGCATCGATCATCTGCTCCTGCATATCGACAATAAACCCGGTCTTTCCATCCACCACGACCTCCAGCACTGCGCCGCGACCAAACGCCACGACCGGCGTACCGCAGGCCATGGCTTCAATCATCACGAGGCCAAACGGCTCTTCCCAAAGCACGGGAAAGAGGAGTGCTTTGGCATTTTTATAAAGTTCCACTTTCTCCGCCATCCCAAGTTCGCCGTGATGCAAAACATTCGTACCATCGATAAACGGCGCGATTTCCTTTGCATAATAGGCAGGATCGCCGATTTTTCCAGCGAGAATCAGCTTCATCCCAAGAGTTTTAGCTACAGCAATCCCGCATGCCTGATTTTTATGAGGAGTAATGGATCCCATCATCAAAAGATAATCACCGGATGTCGATTCAAAAGGAAAATCCGCGATATCCACCCCGTTATAGACGGTGCCCACATAATTCAGGTGAGGAAACGCTCTCCGCTGAGCATTACTGATACTGATAAGCGGCGTGTTGTACTGCCCACAGATATCAGCAAGCGAGGCAAACATCGGCAGATGCATGACGTTTACGTACGCTTTTGTGAGCTTTTGGGCGTGTTGGTGAAACAGGACCTCGCCCCCGCGCATATTATTGATCACCACATCAAACTCACGGGCATGCTCCTCCATCCACCCGAGAACCTGTGTCAAATACGCCATTTCGCTCCGAAGTTTACGGGAAGATTCTACAATTTCTTGAGGTGCATTCGATGACCCAACGACAGTATCGCCGCCACCGATTTGAACCAAACGGTAATGATCAGAAACAAGCGATCCCTTTGCAGCAACCAGGGTTACGTCGTGACCGTTATTGGATAAACCGATCGCTTGAGCGTAAGCGACCCGCTCCGTCCCGCCCTGAAATGGCGGCGGCACGGGAAGCGCAACGGATCCGAGAATGAGGATCTTCATTATTTTAGTGTACCATTCTTTTTTCTGTATCGCTCGTAAAGGAGTTCAAACTTCCTCCCGATGATCTCCCACGAAAATTTTTCCTCTGCAATTCTTCTGGCATTCTGACCCATTTTGAGACGGAGTGATTCATTATCGAGCAGTTTGTTTACTTTCTCCACAATCTCTTCACTATTTCGCGCGCGGATAAAAAGTCCGTTCACGCCCTCTTTGACCGCCAAGGGGATCCCGCCTTTTCTCGTTACCACCACCGGCGTGTTGCACGCCATCGCTTCTAAAATCACCAAACCCAGCGGTTCGTCCCAGACGGAAGGCGCGATAAACACATCCGCCCGTGAGTAATACGGCACGAGCTTTTTGACCCCTGCGCCAAGATGGCCTACCCAGTGGACATTGGTAAGCCCTAAGCTCTGGGCCTTCAGCTTGAGTTTGGGCAGTTCCGGCCCATCGCCCAAAATCACCACCTCACCGTGAATCCGTTTGGCGGCATTGATGAAAAATTCGACTCCCTTATACTTCGTGATTTTCCCGGCAAACACCACGACGGGCTTGCCGTGGAGGTTAAGTTCGCGATCCACCTGGCTTGCCCCCGACTCACTGTAAACGAATTTATTAATATCCACCCCACCCGGAATCACCCGGCATTTTTCATGAAAATACCCATGGAACACCCGCAAAAACCAGTCGCGGGTATAGCCACTGTTGGGGACGATCCGTGAAGTGCGGTACATCGCATAGTACGTGGCCCTTCCGTAGCGCCGGTCCTTCTCTATCGTCGGAAGTTCGGACCCATGGATGGTGGTGATGAAATTGATGCCGTACATATCTTTGACGAACGCTGCCGCCCATGTCAGGGGAAATGCGTGGTGGACGTGGATGATATCCGGGTGAAAATCCTCTACTGCCGCAATTGTCGCGTCCAGAAACGTTTTATAAATGAGGGCGACTTCGATATTGGTGAGTTGGGTATAAAATTTGCAATCCGGCCATTCCGGGTGTCCGGTGAATGCCACCGGAAACGGGAGACGGACGGTGTAGAGTTTGGCTTTATCAATCGGCCGGTCATCAGGAGCCAATATCGCAACTTTATGGGTGCGGCCAACCACAGAGGCAAGATGCCGGGCGTAGGTCCCGCTCCCGCTGCCCCAAAACGGAAATGTCTGTAAATAAAGAATCCTCATTACCCCGATTATACATGGCCCCTACCCAGGGCAACAAGCAGAAGCTTCGGATTCCCCGTCCATACTTGACAAAACGTGTTGAGAGAGAGAATAGGTGCCTACAAGGTTAAACCTTTTGAAGCTATTTTTTTAGTTTTTCCCCAAACACCAACCAGACAAACTTAAGAAGTGCCACTTGCCTCTTCCACCTCCAGGGTTCTCGCCCCAGCCGCCAGAGCCACTCCAAACCGAACGCGCCAATCGCATGAGGCGCACGAGGCGTTCTTCCGACGATCATATCAAACGAGCCGCCGACAGACATGAAGACAATTCTTTTGTCATCCCGGGCTTGACCCGGGATCCATCCCTTTTTCTCTGGATTCCGGCTCGGAGGCCGGAATGACATATCGTGCGCCAGGCGCGCGATGAAGTACTCTTGTTTCGGCGCGCCGAGGCCGACGAAGACCAGGCGGGTTTTGGAATCCTCAATTTTTTTGATAATCTCCTCTATTGTTTTCTCTTCCGGCTCTATTGCCCAACCGGAAAGGCCTGAAAACTTTCGGGTCAAGCACTCCAGGGCTTCGACTGCTATATTGCCTCTTCCTCCTATAAGTCCTATTGTATAGCCCCGCCCGGCCGCCAGTTTGACAAGGTCTTCCATAAACTCAACGCCCGGGATTCTTGCAAGCCGCATCGCCAAAGCCAATCCGATTCCGTCCGGGATCGCCACATCAGCATTATTGAGGTTTTCTGCAAAGTGCGGATCGTCTTGAGCCGCGACAATCTGCTCGGGATTAGGAGTGACGATAACGAACGGTTTTTTCCGTTTTTCTGACGTCTTTCCTAAGTACTTTTCCACATACTCTAAGATAGACTTTCTAGACTCCGTCGTTATCGAAATTCCGAGTATTTTTTTTAATTTTAAGCCCATAGTAGATAAAATAAACCATTACATTGTTTGCCAACTCTCCATGGTCTCGCCAATTGAACACTATTTTCCGTATCTGGCCTGGATATAGGACGTATGACGTAGGACATAAGACTATCTTTTATAAGCCATGACTTATCTTCATTGACAACCTTACCGCGATCGCGTTAAGATTGTCAATGCATCTATTTATAGGCCTGCCTGCCGGCAGGCAGGCCTTTATCTTCTACTAACACTCCTCTTATACAGATCGATATTTTCCATAGCCACTCCGGTGCCGCGGACGACACAAAGGAGCGCGTCTTCGGCCACATGACACGGGACGCCCGTCAACTGGGTCATGAGCTTATCGAGATTTTGTAAGGTCGACGTGCCGCCGGCCATGACGATGCCTTTATCGATGATGTCCGCGGCCAATTCCGGCGGTGTATCCTCGAGAACCGCCTTGACGGCCGCGACGATCTGGAGAAGGACCGGCATAATAGCCTCCGTGACCTCACCACGGGTGAGCGTAATCATCCGCGGTAAGCCCGCAAAGAAATCACGACCACGGACTTCCATACTGTCCTGATTTGTCATCCCCGACCTGATCGGGGATCCATCTTGAGAAGGCTGGATTCCCGCTTTCGCGGGAATGACAGATGAATGACCGTCACCCATCGCGTCGCCAATGGTCATTTTGATCGTCTCAGCCATCCGTTCGCCGATTATCAGGTTGAATTTTTTCTTCACAAAGTTTGCAATCGCCTCATCAATCTTGTTGCCGGCCACGCGGGCGGATTTATGGACGACCACGCCTCCCAGAGAAATAACCGCCGCTTCGGTCGACCCCCCGCCGATATCCACAATCATGTTGCCGCTGGCCTGGGCAATAGGGATTTTGGCGCCTATGGCCGCAGCGAGTGGCTCCTCGATGAGATAGGCGACTTTTGCCCCGGCCGAAAGGGTCGCGTCGAGTACCGCCCGGCGCTCAACCTGCGTGACGCCCGTAGGCACGCAGATCATGACCTCGGGCTTAAAAAAGCGGTTCCTGCCCACCACGCGATCGATAAAATAGGCAAGCATCACCTCGGTCAGTCGATAATCCGCAATCACTCCGTCACGCATGGGCCGGGTGGCCACGATATTTCCCGGAGTCCGACCAAGCATCTCCTTGGCCTCGTTGCCGACGGCCACCACGCGATTATCCTCGGCAGTCACAGCCACGACCGTCGGCTCATTGAGGACCACACCCTCCCCGGCAAGCCAAACAAGAGAATTTGCGGTTCCGAGATCAATGCCGAGGCGCTTGGTAAACATACTGGCATTTTAGCATATTTTGGGATATAATAGGCTTTGGCAAACCCCCTATGACCAGGTAGTAGAATTTCGACACGCTTTTTCTTTGCCTTTGTCGAGTCAGCTACATGGTTACGATAAACTTATTTGTAAAGACACGACGTTGAAATTTCAAAAAAGCGTAAAAGGCAAAGGTCGAAATTTCACTACCTGGTATGACCCGACACAAAATTCGATCCTTTTTGATACCATTGTTTACATTTTGTATCATTATTGCTATTTCAAGTGCGATTATCGCATTTGGCCGGGGATACCGGCTTAATCTCAAAAAACCCACCGAACTTCTCCCCACCGGACTTATCTCGGCAACCAGCGACCCCGTCGGCGCACAGGTACTCATCAACGGTGTCTTAAAAACCGCAACGAATAACTCCCTCAGTATCGATCCCGCGTGGTACACCGTACAAATCAGGAAAGAAGGCTTCATACCTTGGGAAAAAAAGCTCCGGGTCCAAGGTGAGGTCGTCGCCCGGGCTGATGCATTTCTTTTTCCCACGAGCCCCAGCTTGTCCCCGATCACAATATCGGGCGTCCTGTCTCCGACCCTTTCCCCGGATGGCACCATGATCGCGTTTCTTCTGCCCCCGGAGGCAATTACCGACGGCATCAAAAAGCCGGGGCTCTATACCCTCGAGCTTGCAGACCGGCCGTTAAGCGGAAGAAATAGAGACCCCAAACTCATCGTCGAACTGCCTACCACTTTCCCTTTTACAAAAGCCTCGATCCTCTGGAGCCCGGATGGCAGACAAATTATCGTTTCGGCCGGTACCAACGCTACATTATACGATCTTTCCTTTACACCTCCCACCAGCACCCCTATCTCACCAATTTCTCTTATTGCCCTTATGAATGACTGGCGCAGCGAACAAACCGCCCGCGACCGCCAAAAATTATCCGCGTTCAAACAGCCATTTATAGACGTCGCGACCACGAGCGCCCGGCTCCTGTCATTTTCGCCCGACGAAACGAAACTCCTCTATGAGGCGACCCAGTCCGCAACTATACCGCTGGTCATTAACCCTCCGCTCCTCGGCAGCAACACCACGGAGGAAGAGCGCACAATCAAACCAGGAAACCTCTACGTCTATGACAGCCGTGAGGATAAAAATTACTTTATTGAAGTGAATAAGAGTGTATCGTCTCCCCTCCAATGGTTTCCTACCAGTAAGCATATTCTCCTCGTAGGGAAGGGGAAGATCGACGTTATGGAGTACGACCGCACCAACTGGACGACGCTCTACTCGGGCCCGTTTAACGAAAGTTTCGTCACACCCTGGCCCACGGGGAGCAGGATCGTAATTCTCACCAACTTAAACCCCGGCGCCGGCAGCTTGCCAAATTTGTATACCGTGAATTTACGGTGACGTTCCCCACACTACCGCCAACGACTCGGTCGTCTGACCGGTAAATACCATGGAACTCCTCTCCGGCGATGTAGCCATAATTCTTCCATCGATAGTTACATAGCGGTGTACTTCGGCTTCCGGGTCATCCGTGGGTTTTAACGGCGTTCCAAAAATATACGCGATCATATCTATGCCATCAACAGTGATCGTCTCCCCATCTCCACGTTGAAGAGCCTCCCGCGCGGCAGTCAACCCTTCAGGACAGGTATAGTAGGCACATCGATGAGAACCCAAAGGTGGTATAGCCCACCATAGGTTCTCTTTGGGACTCGTATGCGGCAAGGATCATCTAATGGGCACTGTTCACAAACACTCATGGGGGGATTCTATCATGATTTTTCTCATTTATTGCGATGGATCGTCATCCACTTCTAATTCTTCCATCATAAACCGACGGGCTTCTTGTTCAAGACTCTCGCTATTGACTCCAAGGTGATCAGCTATTTGTAACTGAAACGTTTTTAATGTCTCATATCTATCTTCTGCCTCAAATACGGGTCCTTCTCTAGTAACTGCTAAACCGTGCTCGGCGCAAAATAAGACCTGCTCGAGTATTCCGAGCTCACTGGCAAGATGCGCTCGGGTTAAATTCTTCCCATGACGTACATTCCCAAGAAGTATTCCTCGCGCTTTCGCTGTCCCCGCTGTGTCCTTTAATTGCGGATTATACCGATCTTTTGCATAAATCACAGTCAAATCGGTAGCGACAGTACTCCACTTTACATCCCGCTGATATTCAATTTCAAAAATACTCATATAATATGATCTCAGACACCTGTCAGACACCTGCCGGGTGGATTACGTTGGCACCTCTTCTTTTTCGTGCGTCCCCGATAGGAATCGAACCTACATCGGAGGTTTAGGAAACCTCTGCTCTATCCATTGAGCTACGGGAACCTTGGTCGGGGACGAGAGACTTGAACTCTCGACCTCACGGTCCCGAACCGTGCGCTCTACCAACTGAGCTAGTCCCCGATCTGATATGATAGATACGTTACTTAAGTGACTTAGGTGCC
>JBBTUC010000036.1:0-15125 GCA_038078675.1 Patescibacteria group bacterium | reverse complement strand
CACCGGGGGAGAGATCACGGTTGTGGGATCCCAACGCCAGCATCTATCGGCCTTTCTCGAAGTGTTTGCAGCATCCGGCGGCGGCTACGAAGCAATTGATGCTACCAAAACCCGTTATTTTCGGCAAGATAAACTCAGTTCTGTCGATGTCATAACCCGTCCCCACCCCGGATTCATGACGGATTGGCAGGCGCCGTGGGCAGTACTCATGACCCAGTCAATGGGGACCGCAATCATTCACGAAACGGTATTTGAGAACCGATTCGGCTACGCGGAGGAACTTAAAAAAATGGGCGCCCAAATCGAACCATTCGATCCTTTGGTTGCCGATCCGGCTACCTTTTACAATTTTAACTGGGAGGACCATACTCCCGGAGATTATCATGCAATCCGCATCAATGGGCCAACGAGGCTTCACAACGCTATCCTCACCATGAACGACCTTCGGGCGGGCGCGACGCTTGTTTTAGCGGCTCTGGCCGCCGAAGGGCAAAGTGTCCTTCATGGCGTCGAGCACATTGACCGGGGATATGAGAAGATAGAAGAGCGGCTCACTAAGCTCGGAGCCAACATAGAACGACAAAAGGAGGAGATTATATGAATAATCCCGTAGCTGTAGTTCTTGCCGGAGGAGAGGGAAAACGTTTTTGGCCTATTCAGACCAGTAAATCAATGGTTCATTTTTTGGGGAGTCCGCTTTTGGTTCACAATCTCAAACGTCTGAAAAAGACCGGGATAACCGATGTGATTGTCGTCATGCATCCCAAAGACAAAGAAGCGTTTTCTACTTTAACTGTACCCGGTTTATCTATCCGTACCGTCGTGCAACCGGAACCAAACGGCATGGCCGGAGCAGTTCTTGTGGCAGCGTCCCTTATTGCAGGAAAACCGTGTTTTATCATGAACGCGGAAGACTTAGTGGAAGAAAGATTGTATAAGGAGTTAGCTTCGTCTCTCGCTGAGGATAGCGTTGTGTCCGTTGGTAGAAAAGTGACGGAGTATTTTCCCGGTAGCTATTTTGTGTTTGATGGTAAGCGTGTCATAGGCGTTATAGAGAAGCCTGGGCAAGGAAATGAACCGAGTGATATAACAGGTCTTGTTTTTGATTACTTTCCTGACTCCAACAGATATATTGAGCTTTTGCGTACAACAAAAAGCGACGATGATGATATTTATGAAAAAGCTTTTAATGAATTACTTCGGGATGGGAACGCGAAAATCCTTACATATGATGGGTATTGGTACCCGACGAAATATCCATGGCATATTTTGGATATTATGAATGAGTTACTTAATACCATATCCGAATTTCGGGGGAAGAATATTGAGATAAAAAGCAATGTGGTTATAGAAGGACCGGTGCATATTGGCGATAGCGTAAAAGTTTTTGAGAATACCAAGATCGTGGGACCATGTTATATCGGCGACAACACCATTATCGGTAACAACAATATAATCAGACAGAGTCACATCGGTGCAGGCTGTGTGACGGGGTTTAATACGGATATCACCAGAAGCTATATCGGCGATAACTGTTGGTTTCATAGTAATTACGTGGGAGATAGCGTGATTGAGGGCGATGTAAGCATGGGATCGGGGACAGTATGTGCGAACTTGCGACTTGATAGGGGAGAAATTGCTTCGATTGTAGGGGAAAATCGGATTAATACACGACGGACTAAACTTGGTGCCCTGATTGGGAAAAATGTTCGCATTGGGGTCAACACAAGTATCATGCCAGGCGTAAAAATTGGTAGAGATTCTATGATTGGGGCAGGGTTGGTGGTCGATCATGATATTCCAAACGACAGTAAAAAACTTTTATGAATCGCTCTTCGGTTGTTATACTTCACGGGTGGGGGTTGTCCGGAAAAACATTTTCTCCTCTCGCCGAGACGTTGAGAAAACTGGGATACCGCGTGTATGCACCGGATTTACCGGGATTTGGGGAGTCCGGAATGCCTGAGCGACCTTTGACGCTTTCAGATTACGCTTTGTTTCTCGATGAGTATTTGAAAAAGAATCATATAGCCCAACCAATGTTCATCGGACATTCATTCGGAGGAAGAGTATCGCTTATATATAATCAATTGCATCCAAAGAGTGTTCGAGCACTTATATTATCCGGAACACCCGGTTTTACCCCTATTCCCAAGAAAAAGCTTATTTTATTCATAACGCTTGCCAAAATAGGAGGATTTTTGTTTTCAATTCCTCCGTTAAGTCTCGTTCAGGATGCGGTAAGGCGATGGTATTACTATGTGGTGGGAGCGCGTGAGTTTTTTCGTGCCGAGGGCACTATGCGCGAGACATTTAAACGTATCGTACAGGAGGATCTTGTTCCATCCATGGAGGCAATTGATGTCCCCACGCTTCTTCTGTGGGGTGAATATGACATCATCGTGCCGGTATCAATTGCCGAGCGCATGCACAGGCTGATTGTGGGGAGTGAACTTGTTGTAATACCGGAGGCCGACCACGGTGTACCATTCAAGCAACCCGGTGTGTTTGCTTCGTACGTAAAGCGTTTCATAAAATCTTTGTGATGTTGTCATTGCGAGGAGCGGTAGTGACGAAGCAATCTTTAGAGAGAGATCGCTTCGCCGTAAGAACGGTCTCGCGATGACAAAAACTATGGAATTACTTGTTTTTTTACTTGAAGGTATTTGGGGTGTGCGTATAGTATTCAATATTCTTACGTACGCGCAATTGTGGTGGGTGAAGGAGTACCGGTGGGATCGGATGATCATCCATCTGAGAACTCCCCAGGGCAAGCGATTTTTGTGGCCCGGGCGGAGGCGCCCGCCGGTATCCCCTAAATCTACTATACTCGTATTGTTGAGTTTGAGCGTCTGCGGATTTATCCTCTGGAATCTTTCCTTTCCAATTATTTATCGTTTAGCAATCGCGGATTTAACGAGTTTTCCAATCACGTGGATTTTCGTGCTCATATTGAACGCTCCGACGAATATCTATCACAAGTTTCTTATTGCAAAAGCAGTTCGTAAGCTTCGTGATCACAAACCGATGATCGTCATTGGCATAACCGGAAGTTACGGAAAGACGTCGGTAAAAGATTATCTCGGAGCGATCCTTTCCACGAAGTTTCGTGTGCTTAAAACCGAGGCGAGCAAGAACTCCCCTATAGGTATCGCGGAAGTCATCCTCAATAGCCTCAAACCGGAACACGAAATATTTGTCGTGGAGATGGGAGCGTATAAGATGGGGGAGATTGCTGAAATGGCCGCGATGGTTAAGCCCCAAATCGGGATTATCACAGCGATCAATCCGCAGCATCAGGATCTCTTCGGATCCTTGGATAGGACGATGAAAGCCAAATACGAACTTACTACCGGCCTTGGGGGGAAACGGATAGCGATTATGAACGTGGATGATGAGCGCGTTCGGACAATGGCCCAGTGGGCTAAGCGGGACGGATGTGAGGTGTGGGAACGGAGATTCTCGGCGATGAATGTGAGGGCAGAATTTCAGGGCATTGAATTTACCTGTATGTTCGGAAAAGAGAAAGCGAGGGTGAAAGCGCCGGTGATCGGCGCACATCAGGTAAATAATATTCTTTTAGCAGTAAGCGGCGCTGTGGCTGCCGGTATGACTTTTAAAGAGGCGGCGGGCGCTGCTCTTTACATTCAGCCAAACCCTAAAAGTTTGAGTGTGATACCGGGTATCAATGGATCTATCTATATTAATGATACATTCAACAATAATCCTGATTCAGCAAGAGTTGCTCTTGATGTACTTCGGTGGGGGAAGGCCAAAAAGTTTCTTGTTTTTCAGCCGATGATCGAGCTTGGCGAGTACGCCCGATCGAGCCATAGAGAGGTGGGTGCGTATGCCGCGCGTATTTGCGAAGAGATAATACTCACTAATCGTAACTTTTATGAGGATTTTATGGAAGGCGTTCGTTCTGTATCAGATATTGTGAAGGTTTCAGTGTTGTCATCGGACAAAGCCGCATCGTTACTGGGAAGTAAACTTGGGGCTAGTGACGCCGTTTTGTTTAAAGGAAAAGAAGCAGAACGCGTGTTGCGAACATTATGCAAGTAATATCTTCATCATTGTCACCCAACACAGAAGCAGAAGACGTTTTTGAAGCTTTGCGTGTCCTAACCAATCCTGCGACTTGGCAACAAGGAAACGCAATCTCTCAAGTAGAACAGTGGTTTGCCGACTATCTTGGGGTAGGTACGGCTGTTTCTTTTGACAGCGGCCGGTCGGCGCTACGGGCGCTTCTTCAGGCGTTTGAAATTGGCGACGGTGATGAAGTGCTTTTGCAGGCGTTTACCTGTGTTGCCGTGCCCAATAGCGTCCGGTGGGCTGGTGCAACGCCAGCGTACGTGGATATCGACAAAAGCTTCAATATTGATCCCAAGGATCTGGAAAAAAAGATTACCAAGCAGTCAAAAGCGATTATCGTCCAGCACACCTTTGGTTTTCCGGCCGAGATGGATGCAATCCTCGCGATTGCAAAAAAAAATAAACTTATTGTTATCGAAGATTGCGCGCATAGTTTGGGAGCGACGTACCTGCCTGCCGGCAAGGCAGGTAAAGGAAAAAAGGTAGGAACACTGGGGGACGCGGCGTTTTTTAGTTTTGGAAGGGATAAGGTAGTATCCAGTGTGTGGGGAGGAATAGCAACGATAAATGCCAAATGCCAAATGCCAAATGCCAAACGGAAACTCAAGGAAGTTCAAAACGCTTTGTCGTATCCGTCAAGCGCATGGATAGCACAGCAGCTATTTCACCCGATTGCATTTTCCGTGATATTGCCGACGTACAATTTATTAATAGGCAAGGTGATGTTGGAGGCATTCAAGAGGATGAGGTTGCTATCCGTTCCCAATCCGCCTTTTTTGTTTCCTCGGCGGTATCCCAATGCGCTTGCCCAACTTCTTCTCAAACAGCTTGCCAAATTGGAGAGGTATAACGTTACGCGCCGTGGTGTTGCTTCGTATTACCAGAAGGAGCTGCAAAATGAAACATTGGATAACGGGGCAATATATTTGAGATACGCGATGCTTATCGATGACCCGTTGCAAATGATAAGACAAGCAAAGCGTCGGGGTGTAATTTTGGGGAATTGGTATCATAATTGTATTGACCCGACGGGTGTTGATTTTAAGAGCGTAGGATATAAACAGGGAAGCTGCCCACGAGCGGAAGAGACCGCGGCTCATATAGTAAATTTGCCTACCCTGATTACAGAAGGGGAAGCGCGTGAGGTCATATGCATAGTAACTGGATAGACTGGATTATCTTTTTTGTCGTCCTCTATCACATCGTTGACGGGTGGGACAGAGGTTTAGTTTCGCTGCTTTCAAATACCATCGCGTTTCTTGCTTCGCTTTGGGTTGCCATCCGTTTTCATGCCCAGGTTGGGGGATTTATCGTCGCCAAGTTTGGTTTACCGCTCATATGGATGAACGTCTTGGGATATCTGGTGCTTGCATTTCCTGTGGAGATATTGATCAACTCGATCCTTGCGTGGCCTGTAATGAAAATCCCCAATAAGATTGTCGGGTCGGTCATTAACCGGTGGTTAGGGTCGCTGTTTGCAATCGCGAACGGACTACTCATCCTTGCGTTTCTCCTTTTGGTCGTTCTTGCCCTTCCCATACGAGGGACGGTGAAACGGGATATTAAGAACTCTGCTGTTGGCAGCAAACTTGTTCTCCTTTCAGATCGCTATAGTGGCAATATCAAATCTTCACTTGACTCCATGACACAGGAAGCACTCAAGTTTGTCACCATTAAGCCTAAGTCAAATGAACGGTTAAATTTGGATGTTGCTGTGGAATCAAATCAACTCACTGTGGACGGTGACAGCGAAGAGCGCATGGTGGAGCTTGTCAATGAAGAACGCACAAAAATAGGATTATCGGCACTTCGGGTTGAGGAGAATCTTATCTCGATTGCCCGTTTACACAGCAGGGATATGTTTGAGCGTCGGTACTTTTCGCACTTCAGTCCGGAGGGGCAGGACGTGGGGTTCCGCGCCCGCGAAGGAGGGATAGAGTACACACTTGTTGGTGAGAACTTGGCGTATGCGCCGGATGTGTAAATGGCCCATATTGGATTCATGAATAGTGAGGGGCATCGTAAAAACATCCTCGATCCCGCTTGGACCCGCATTGGTATCGGCGTCATTGACGGCGATGTGTACGGGAAAATGTTTACGCAAGTGTATGCGAATTGATATAGTTTCTGATCGCGATGCATGGGAACGTTTCCGGGAGACTCACGCCCCCGGAGCTCTGTTTCAATCCTGGACTTGGGGAGACGTGATTCGCCATCAATCGTTACCACTTACCAGATTTGGTCTCTATGACGAATCACGTCTCGCAGGAATTTTTCAGGTTGTGACGGTACGGGCCCGTCGCGGGACGTATCTTCATGTTCGTCATGGACCGATCATCATCGGGACTAACCCGGAGGATTGGGAGCTTTTCATCACTTTTTTGCAGAATTTTGCCAAGAACCAAGGCGCTTCATTTATCCGCATGAACCCTCCATTTGAAGATACCCAAACCAATCGTACGCTCCTCTGTTCTTTTGGGATGAGGCCGGCCGCGGTGCATGAAGTAGACGCCGAGCGCTGTTGGGTCCTTGATATAACCCCGAGCGAAAACTCACTCCTATCCGGTATGCGTAAGACTACCCGCTACGAGATAAAGCGGGCGATCAAAGAGGGGGTCATTGTGGAGAAGTCCGAGGATCCCAAGGGCCTACAAACCTTCTTTGATCTGTACAAACAAACCGCGACACGTCAGGGATTCGTGCCACACCAGGGGATACGAGAGGAGTTTGACGTATTTGCGAAAGTTCATCGTGCCTTATTGTTTACAGGAGTGCATGAAGGGAAAACAGTGGCCGCCGCAATAGTGCTTTTTATGGGCAATGTGGCCATCTATCACCATGGGGCTTCCGTAACAAGCCGGATTGGGGTTTCGTATCTCGTACAATGGGAGGCGATTCGGGAGGCCAAACGCCGTGGGATGCGAGTCTATAACTTTTGGGGTATCGCGCCTCCCGGGGCCCAAGGCCATCCATGGCATGGTATTACGCTTTTTAAGTCCGGATTCGGCGGACGGGAAGCGCGAACTATTCACGCGCATGATTTACCTCTATCACCGCGGTATTGGGTGACGCGAAGTGTTGAATGGTGGGAAAGGAAGCGGAGAGGGTATTGAGATGTGCTATACTGTCATTATCTTCTATGAGGGAGGCCATCCGAAAGCATCATATTTCCTTCAAAGTCGCAATCGCCGGTTTGCGATGGGCTATTCAAACACAACCTAATTTCCGCGTCCACCTGGTGTTATCTGCATTAGCGTTAATCGGAGGATGGTATTTTCGCGTAACGGCGACGGAAATGCTTATCCTCGTTTTTACTATTGTTTTGGGGTTATCAGCGGAGATGGTCAATACCGCGATTGAATCTATGACGGATCTTATTACAAAGGAGTGGAGGACCGAGGCAAAAATTGCAAAGGACGTGTCTGCGGGCATGATGCTCGTTACCGCTCTCGGAGCACTTATCGTCGCTTTGGTTATATTTTTACCCCACATTTTGGGATAATTGGACTGTCATTCCCGCGTAGGCGGGAATCCAGAGCATAAAAAGACTGGATCCCCGATCAGGTCGGGGATGACAGGAGAGCAAGTAAAATCTATGAGTTTGTTATTGGGTGTATTACTTTTTTCTTGGTTGTTGCATAGCATCCTCTATATTCCGTTTATCCGGCTTTTGTACAGCTGGCGGTTCCAACGCCTTGCACAAAAAACGTTGGATGTTTTTGAAAAAAGAACTCCCATATTTGACAAGCTTCATAAAAATAAAGCAGGAACCCCTGTCGGCGGTGGACTCCTCATCATCGTTCTCACCACTATCCTTTTTCCGGTAGCCATGCTCCTTCTCCATTACTTTTGGGTGCCTATTACGGCTGTATACTCCATGGGTAGCGAGATAAAAATCCTCCTTTTTACGTTTGTTTCATTCGGATTATTGGGGCTTGTGGATGACATGAAAAAGACGTTCGTTTGGTTTAAAGAAAGAGATTTTTTTGGCCTCCGGCTTCGGCATAAATTGATTCTTGAAATTATCATTGCAAGCATCATAGGATTTTGGTTCGTCCGCGATCTGAAGATTGACATATTTTACGTGCCGATTTTGGGAGTTTTTCATATGGGCTGGTGGTATATTCCGTCGGCCGCGTTTATCATTATCGCTTTTGCTAACGCATTCAACATTACAGACGGATTGGACGGCTTAGCATCGGGCGTACTTATGATTGCGTTGGGGGCTTTTTGGATCATATCCGCCTCAATTCTGGATACACCATTGTCGCTCTTTATCGCGTTATGGTTGGGGGGACTCATCGCATTTCTCTATTTTAATATTTATCCGGCGCGTATATTCTTGGGTGACGTTGGGGCTCTTTCGTTCGGGGCGACATTCGCCGTTGTGGGGCTTTTGTTGGGGAAAACTCCTGCCCTTATTGTCATCGGCGGCGTCTTTGTGCTCGAGGTTACATCCTCGCTTCTTCAATTGTTGTCTAAAAAGTTTTTGGGGCATAAACTTTTCCCGGTGGCTCCATTTCATCTCTGGCTTCAATACAAGGGCTGGCCGGAGCCCAAAATCGTTATGCGGTTTTGGATCATTTCCATCGTGTTGGCATTGTTCGGACTTTGGATCGCCCTTCTTACCAAGCAGTCTCTATAGTACCATTCCTATATATGGGTACAAAAACCTCTACGTTCACGTTTGGCACACATGCGATAGATTCATCGAACGAATCAATAGTTTTTTCTTACTCACTCATCCATAGAGAGGAAACATTCTCGTTTGAAGAACGATTAGTTATTCCGGGGTTATCCAAGAACGGTAATATTGCATTAGTACAACGAGTGCTTGAATCCTTACACCTGATTTTGGGTATAAGTTACTGGAAGATGTTTTGTCCCCCAGCGATTGACACCGGGGGTATCGCACTAACTAAAGAACAGGCGTCGTTTTGGAACACAGTGTATACCAAAGGTCTGGGTGAGTTTTTTTATACGAATAATATCGATTTTCATGATCTTGTACAGTTTCCCGTTTCCAAGATTGATGCGTCTGGTCCAATAGCACTCTCAACACAAGACAAATCACTTGTTCAGGTTGGTGGCGGAAAAGACTCAATCGTTTCCGCGGAGTTACTTAAAGCTGCACATAAAGATTTTACTCTCGTTACTATTGATGCGCGGGACATACATCGCCGCGTCGCTCTTATTGTCGATAAGCCGCTTTTGGAAGTGGGGCGGGAGATTGACTCAAAGCTTTACGCGCTAAATCTGCGACAGGAGGTGTACAACGGTCATATACCCGTTTCGGCTATTAATGCGTTTGTAAGTTTGTTGCTTGCGGTATTAGGCGGATTTCGTTTCATTATTACGTCCAATGAGGAAAGTGCGAACTACCCAAACGTGAAGTACCTGGGCGAGGAAATTAATCACCAATGGAGCAAGACACTTGAGTTTGAAACATTATTTCAGCGTTACGTGAGTACTTATATTACTCCGGATGTCACGTACTTTTCGCTCCTTCGTCCGATGGGTGAGATAAAAATTATTGAACTCTTTGTCAAATTAGAACAATACTTTACTACAATTTCGAGTTGGAATAACAACTTCCGCAGACTCGGGAAAGTGCCAAGTTTACGGTGGTGTGGGACGTGTCCAAAATGCGCATTTGTGTTTCTTTTATTATCTGCGTTTGTTCCCAAAGACCGTCTGCTAACTATTTTTGGAATAAATCTTTATGCTCATGAGTCACTTCTTCCTACGTTTCGTGAGCTTTTGGGACTTACGGGAGCCAAACCGTTTGAATGCGTGGGCACTGCCGAGGAATGCCGATTTGCCCTGTATAAAGCGTCTGAAGCGGGACAGTACAACGCAGATATCGTTATGCAGACGCTTAAAGGAGAGCTTGGCGACCTATGGAAAACGCTTCCCGCATTGAAAGAAAAATTATTTTTGTTTTCTGCAGATCATCGCATACCGGCATCGTTTCAGTCGATACTACCCAACTCATGAAATTCAAGGACCTGGCAGATAAAAAGATACTTATTTTAGGATTCGGCAAAGAAGGCAAAGCAACACGCGAATTCCTGCAGATGTTTGTGCCTACCGCCGCTGTCAGCATCGCTGATCAAAAGGACGGTTCTGATTATCTTGCAGGATTAGACCGGTATGATGTGGTGATCAAAGCGCCTGGCATCCCAAAAAGTTTGCTATCGGTGCCCTACACGACGGCTACTAATATTTTTTTTGCCAATACGAAGGGGTATACGATCGGAGTCACCGGTTCTAAGGGGAAAAGTACGACGGCTTCACTTTTGTATGCGATACTAAAAAAAGACGGAAAGAACGTGCATTTGGTTGGTAACATCGGTAATCCCATGCTTACCGCGCTTTGTAAAGAACAAAACTCTGAGACAGTGTATGTGATAGAACTTTCAAGTTATCAACTCGATGACATCCTGTATTCACCCCGAATTTCTCTCATTACCAATGAGTTTCCCGAGCATATGGATTATCATGGGTGTGTGGAGTCATATTGGGAAGCAAAGGAGCGAATCGTCGCCCGGGCGACACGCGATGATTATTTAATTTACAACTCTGATTATCCCAGACTCGTCCGTTTAGCAAAAACAACCAAGGCGAAAGCCATACCGTTCGTTACGGAATTGCCGTTTGACGATACACATATCAGACTTCTTGGTGGTCATAATAGAGATAATATTCGAGCTGCAGTGACTGCGGCAGGGTTATTGAACATACCTCCCGCGACAATGGCGAAAACGGTCGCCGGCTTTCGGGGCTTACCGCACCGGTTGGAACTTGTAGGGACCTATCACTCAATTTCTTTTTATGATGACGCCATTTCTACCACTCCCGAATCGGCCATATGTGCCATAGAATCATTTCCATCTGTCGGTGCCATTCTCCTTGGGGGACAAGACAGGGGCTATGATTTTTCCCGTTTAGGCAAGCTCATTGCAAAGCGGCGTATTGGGACTATTGTGCTTTTCCCAGACAGCGGGGAGAGCATCTATCGGACTATAATCGACGCATCCTACGCGCCGGCACACGTACTTCGGACGGACAAAATGGAAGAGGCGGTTTCTTTTGTGTACGCCCATGCGCCAAAGGACTCGGTTTGTCTCCTGTCAAACGCATCGCCAAGCTATAGCTTATGGGAAAACTTTGAGAAAAAAGGAGACCTATTTGCCCAGTTTGTGCGGAAGCATTCATCCGGATCATGAAAATATTACGACATCTCTTATGGAAAAAATCCGTTCAGGGTTCACCGGATGGATGGCTTATCGCCGTTGTTGTATTTTTATCCCTTTTCGGGGTGCTTATGGTCTATGATGCATCGGTTGCGATTGCTCTACGGGATTTTTCCGACCAATATTACTACGCGAAAGAGCAACTCAAGTGGTTGGCATTGGGGGTGGTGGCGATGATTGTCATGGCGCGCGTAGATTATCATAAGTGGTACGGTTTTGCCCTTCCCTTACTTCTTGTTTCCATGGGGTTATTGCTTGCTGTGTTTGTACCGGGCTTGGGGCTGCGTGTGCTTGGTGCCAACCGATGGCTAAACTTCGGCTTTTTTGTGCTTCAGCCGGCAGAGCTAGCCAAGCTCGTTCTTATCATCTACCTGGCTGCCTGGTTTAGTGCAAAAGAAAAAGGCAGATTCGGGGCGTTTCTCCTTCTGGTCGGCATTATGTTTGGTCTCGTGATTGCCGAGCCGGATTTGGGGACCGGGATTGTTATCCTGGGGATAGCCCTGGTTATGTATTTTTTATCCGGTGCGTCCGTCAAACATTTTATGTTTCTTGTGCCGGTCATCGTTTTGGGGGTTATGACTCTCGCGGTATCATCGCCCTATCGATTTGCCCGATTGACAAGCTTTTTTAATCCCGAAAGTGATCCATTGGGAGCTTCGTATCAAATACGGCAAGTACTCCTCTCTCTTGGGTCCGGCGGGTTAACAGGAATTGGCATCGGGAAGTCCAGGCAGAAATATGAGTATTTGCCGGAAGCAAACACTGATTCAATTTTTGCCATAATTGGTGAAGAGGTAGGATTCGTCGGGACATTTTTTGTCATTGGTACATTTGTATTTTTCGTTTGGCGGACATTTCATATTGCAACCCATGCGCCGGATACGTTTGGACGCCTCCTGGGATCCGGAATAGCATCATTCATAGGGATTCAGAGCATCCTTAATATTGGCGCTATGACGGCTGTTGTTCCGCTTACCGGAATCCCGTTGCCCTTTATCTCCTATGGTGGTTCAAGTCTCGTGATTTTACTTGCAGCATCAGGAGTAGTATTAAACATTAGTCGTCAACGAAAGATATGAAGCAACCCATTATCTGCATTACTGGTGGACATTTGACTCCCGCTCTTGCGGTGATTGACGAAATAAAGCGGCAGAAACTTCTTTGGAAACTGGTTTTCATCGGGCGGAGCCACGCGTTTGAAGGCGGGGGAAGTCCGGCTCATGAAGAGCGGCTCATAAGTGCTTTTGGTATCCCGTTTCACGCGCTTTTTACGGGTAGGCAGGGGCCCTCGATGTGGAAGTTTCCTATCGGATTTTTTCAATCTTTTTTCCTCCTTGCATCATATCGTCCGAAGGCGGTGCTTTCGTTTGGTGGCTACATCGCACTACCGGTTGCAATCGCGGCGTGGATATTGAGGATTCCCATTATCACTCATGAGCAGACAGAAGATTTGGGGCTTGCCAACGCAATTATCGCACGGCTTGCCCGGCGTGTGCTCCTCGCGCGGGAGATAGGGATTCCTATGAGGAACGCACTCTTTCATCCTCCGGGACAACCGCTGTCGTTTCCGATCGATTCAAAACTGCCGCTTATCTATATTACCGGAGGCAGTACCGGAGCGCAGTCGCTCAACGCGTTCGTTTACCCGAATGTCGGGGAACTCATCGGACACAACGCTGTTATTCATCAGGTAGGTACCCCGGGTCTGGGGGAAGCGTTACGGGTAAAAGAAGCGCTCACAAAGACAATGCGATCTCGGTACATTGTCGTTTCATATTTGGACATAGGAGATTTATCCTGGGTGTATCATAATGCCGTACTTCTTATCGGTCGCGCTGGTGCTAACACCGTTGCCGAAGTTTCGGCTCTCGGATTGCCTGCGTTATTTATTCCGTTGCCATGGGCGGCGGGTAATGAGCAGTCTCACAACGCCGCTCGATTAGAAAAGTCGGGAACTGCAGTCGTCGTAAACCAACATGCTCTTACGCCTGCATCTTTTCTTACCCATGTGTTTGAGTTGATGCAACATCTTGATACTCACCGATACGCCGCAAAAAGGGTAGCCCTCGCGTATCCCCGTTCTGCCGCCTCTAAAATCGTTGATGAGGTTGCCCGTTGTATTCATCCATAGCTGCTTACCATGATAGGATATCACCGGTTGAGAAAATTGTTACACACTGCTTTACCAATACTTGCTATTCTCTTCGTAAGCGCCCTTTTATCGTGGACAGTTAATACTGTGTTTACCATTCGTAATATTGAAGTTGTGGGCGAGGGGGTGCGCATTTCGGTTGATCCGGCGAAGTTGCCGCGTAACCTTCTTTTTTTTCCGGTAGAACGCGTAAAAAATGATATTCTTCGTGATTATCCTACAATCGCATCGATGAGCATGAAGAAGAAATATCCCGGAACACTGGTCATTACCGCTACTCTGCGGGTTCCCAAAGCGATCGTCAGCGCTGCAAACGATAGATATGCAATCGACAAAGAAGGTGTTGTTTTGGAGTCGTTTCCGGAAAAAGCGGGTTTGCCTTCGATACGGATCGACGCACCCCCTGTCCCATTGGGTAAACGGGTGACCGACCCACGCGTAACCGCCGCGTTATCATTTTTACGGGAAACTGAAGGGAGTATCATGCTGACCCTGATAACATCGGGAGAAGGTGATACACTACTGGCTACAGACGGAGTAATGAATATATTATTCCCTCAGAAATCTGATATACAAGCTATCGTCCGTACTTTACAAACTATGTTGGTGGGGTTTAGAATAAAAGGCGCCTTGCCCGCGAGCATTGATTTGAGATTTGATAAACCGGTAGTGATATTTTAATTACCATGGCGCGAGATCGCACAGTTTCCAGTATCGATATAGGTTCTTCAAAAATTACGACTCTTATCGCAACTGCCGGCGAAGAAGATGTGGTAAACGTTCTTGGTGTTTCTACCGTACCCAGTCATGGCTTACGAAAGGGCCAAGTCGTAAATATCGTAGATGCAACTGCATCAATTTCCCAGTCTCTTGAAGCGGCTGAGCGTATGGCGGGTACGACGATCGGTACGGCATTTGTTTCTATTGGCGGCAATCATATTACTTCTTTAAACTCCCACGGAGTTGTCGCGGTCGCCGAACCTGATAAAGAGATTACCCAAAACGATGTACGCCGGGTCATAGAGGCGGCAAAAGCCGTGCAACTCCCTTCATCGCGGGAAGTCCTTCACGTCCTTGCGCGCGGTTACATTGTTGACGGGCAGGAAGGAATTGTGGATCCCGTGGGGATGACCGGAGTGCGCCTGGAAGTCGATACGCATCTTGTGACCGGCGGGTCTACCGCAGTACGAAATCATCATAAATGCGTTGAAGATCTCGGCGTGGACATGGGGGGCGTCGTCTTCGGGGGACTGGCTTCTTCATACGCAACGCTTTCTGATACGGAGAGAGAGCTGGGAGTAGTACTTGTCGATATCGGCGGCGGAACGACGGACGTTGCAATATTTATTGAAGGCGCGCTTTCCTATTCGTCAGTCATCCCGATTGGAGCTATTAATATTACGAAAGATATAGCAGCCGGGCTTCGGATTTCTCTGGAAAGCGCGGAAAAGATAAAAATAGCTCTTTCGGTGTCGCCAAGAAACCCGGTATTGCCACAAGATGAAGAAGGCTATGATCAGAAGAAGAAATCAATAGATAAAGAGGACGAAGTGGACTTAAGTCATCTGGGATTACCCGAGGAGATGCGAAGTGTCTCTAAAAAAACTCTTATCGACGGTATT
>JBBTUC010000035.1:0-1345 GCA_038078675.1 Patescibacteria group bacterium | reverse complement strand
TCGCTTCCCGCAAAAATAATGGGGCCAGCCTTACCCCGGATGGCCTCTTGGTATTCCGGCACCGCTTTCAGAATCTTAACCACATCCCCGACCGTATCAGCGGGATGTTTTTGGAAAAGTTTTTCAAGGAAATCAAACACAAGGTTGTCGGTAATGGTATGTGTACACATGATCGCAAACCCCAAAAGACGAGCCGCGTCCACCGCCTGATTGTGATTTCGCGGACTAAATCTCCGCTGCACTTCACTGATACGATCCGCCATAAGGCCCTCCGCTACATTGATCGGGACACCGTAATTGGCCATGAGATCTGCCTGAAGTTCCATGACCTCATGAAGCGCGGCAAGCGGCGCGCCGACGGGATGATGGGCAAGAAGAAGATCGATTGTTTTCGAGCCTCGTTTATTCAGGCTATCGGCAAGTACCACTTCTGCTGACGTTATATCAATACCTGCCATAACCTTGTCTACGGTGAGCTTATGATCCCCAAGGAGGATCCGCGAATCGGCATAAGGATTATGCAAATCTTCCAAATCAAACTCTTCTTTTTTTAATGTGGGAAGCTCTTCATACTCATCCTTACGTCGGGCAAGAAGCTTTTTCACGCCCTCGAAACCACGCGGATCAGCGGCGGTCCCCATCATTATTGCTTTTTCGTAAATTTCTCCCAGTGTCATCATAGATATATTATCTTTGTTTACCATCAATTATTCAACGCCGGTTTTCGTCACATCCGTAACTTTTGCCTGAAATTTCATAAAAAATTTATAGAGTGGTAAAACGGATTTCCAGTCTCGTATTCAACGCCTCGGCAAGCTTTTTGAGAAAGGCAACCGAAGGATTGCCTCTGCCAGTCTCTAATCTTGAAATCACCGACTGCTTCGTGCCGATTTTTATCGCTAACTCTTCCTGCGTCACGCTTTTCCTCATTCTTGCTTTTATCATGGCTTCAATAACAGCAAACTCGGGTTGAAGCTTATCATACTCAGCTTTAATTTTAGGATTCCTTAATGATTCTTTTTCCCAATCGGCAAAATCCAAATGATGTCTTTTCATATATAGCATATATGCTATACTATTTTTCCCATCCTGTCAATCGCTATTTTAAGTTCTCTTTTTGGCGCTTTCTGACTTTGCTTCTTAAACGCATGCAACAGATAATACTCGTTGTGCGCCATAGTATACAGGATTCTCACCGCAATTTTTCCGGAAATCCTGAGTTCGTATAATTTGTCGAAAACTTTTTTGATATAGGGAGGCTTTAAATATGGACCGTTATTGCCGAGAAGCCTCTTAGGTTCGCAAACGAAATGCACCACTCGGGTATAATCTGAAGCCCGAAGGA
>JBBTUC010000034.1:0-11550 GCA_038078675.1 Patescibacteria group bacterium | reverse complement strand
GATTGCCGCTGCAGCCGTCTACCTCGCGTCAGAGGAAGCAAGCTATACCACGGGTACGACTCTCTACATCGACGGCGGCTGGCTCGCAAATTAACAAGTTCCCATGCAAATTCTTCTTGTATACGCCACTAATTCCGGAGGAACAGCACAAACGGCACAGATCATTGCAGACATACTCACGAGCAAGGGGCACGTCGTAACCGTCAAAGATGCAAAAAATGCGGAGCCAGCTGATATAACAGCCGCACCGTTTGTTCTTTTGGGCTCACCGAGCTGGGACTATAACGGGTTGGAGGGGCAACCATTGCCGGAGATGGCAGAACTCATTGAACGTTGTAAAGATATTCAACTGGAAGGAAAACCTTTTGCCGTATTTGGCCTCGGAGACAGCTCTTACACATACTTTTGTGGTGCAGTGACCTATCTGGAGGCATTCGTCAAACGAGCGAAAGGAACACTTGTATTGCCGTCACTGAAAGTGGATGGATTTTACATGAAACCTGACGTGGGAGATACGATTACAAAATGGACGAATGAATTGTTGGATAAACTTAATTAACTATTTTTTTATTGCTTTTCCTCCGTATTTCATGATACAGTATCTCCAGAGAAATGTTATGAATACTACCGCAATAGACATCAAGAATCTCCTAGATCAACAGACACGATACCTTCAAAACGTCTATAACGTAAAAACTATTGGCATATTTGGTTCGATAGCTAATAATCAATCGACTAAAAAAAGCGATGTCGACATTCTTGTGGAGCTGTCAGAACCAATCAGTCTTTTTCAATTCATCGACATGGAAGACTTTCTCAGTAAAATTCTAAAAAGAAAAGTTGATTTGACAACAAAAAATGCCCTCAAGCCAGCAATAAAAGAAGCCGTACTCCACGAAACAATCTATGTCTGAACGAAGTATTTCCCTGTATCTGGACGACATACTATCTTCTATTGAACACATAGAAGAGTACGTAAAGGGTTTATCGTTTGACAATTTCAAAAACGACGCAAAAACGATTGATGCGGTCGTAAGAAATATCGAGATCATCGGCGAGGCTGCTGCAAAGATACCGCCGGAAACAAGGCTACACCATCCTGAAACACCGTGGAAAAAGATCATTGGCGCAAGAAATAAGGTCATCCACGAATACTTTGGCATTGACGTGGAAATACTTTGGAAAACTATCCAGGAAGATATTCCCTTACTCAAAGAAAAGGTCTCAACAATCACTAAGGCAGATCCGACTAAAATGACGAGCTAAAGATAAAATATGCCAAAAGAAGGCACCGATGAAGCGGCGGCACAGGGAAACCTCGCTGATATCGCAAAAAGAATTGTGACAGAGGAGTCGTACGTCCTGGGGGGGGTGCTTGGAGACGAGGTAAAGCGTCTGGGGAAAAAACCGAAATATATCCTTCCTTTTAGCGAAGCAGCTAAGTTAGTTCCCCACCTTGATATAGTTGAGTTATTACCATTCCAGTCACCCGCATTTCGCTTAACTCGGAGAGGTGATGATTTCAGCTGCCAAGCACAATATACGAGTTCATCTGCCATTACGGATGTTTTTCCTCGTTTCGGTCCAGAAAATCTATTTAACAGCTCCACGAGCGACCTTAGAAGCCGATATCTTTTGGCTATGGCCCGGATACACGCTCCCCAGCTGCAGAATGAGGGCAATATTAACAATTTCTTAATAGGAACACATGATGGTACGAATACTAGACCAGGAATCATGCTCCTTCGCATACCTACACGCAACAAGGCTGTGATAGGATTTCCTTCCGGGGAATTTGCCACCGCACGAGCGAAAGGCGCTCCTCTCATTATTACCACCGACACGCCCGAGGTGGTTGATGACATAGCTACGTACATCGGTGAATATCGGGCGAACGGCCTCAATGCGTTGCTGGCTATCCTTCTCTCAAAGCAATTAACACCAAAGATAGAAGATCTTCGAGAAAACCAAAATTCAACAGCAGTAGGCGGTCGATACAATCTTTTTTATTGTTACGGACAGAATTTTGATGCGCTTCGAGGAAACGGCAGCGTCCTGGATGCGACGGTTGATTTAGTCCCAGTTAATACAGGCGGCTTCAAATTCGAAAAGGCGTAAAGTTAAACTTCTAAAAATACTTACAATTCTAAACTTTTCCAAAGAATGCGGGCAGCGTACGTGCGGTAGGGCTTCCACTTGTTGACGATTTTCTCCATTTGTTTAATTGTCGGGTCTTTTTTGAAACCATAGAGCTTCTTTATGGCATTCCGTAGTCCTAAATCCCCATAGGAAAACACATCTTCCCGACCCAAAGTAAACATGAGAAACATTTCTGCTGTCCAGGGACCGATGCCTTTTACTTTGGTGAGCTCCTTTATAACATCTTGATCGGATAATTTGGCTAATTGGTCTAATTGGATTGATTTGGTGAGCACGTGTTGGGCGAGATCTCTAATGAATCGCGTTTTGGACCAACTCATCCCTGTCCCGCGAAGCGTTTCTTCAGAAAGGGCGAGAACCGCGCGAGGAGTGATACGATTTCCGGGAAAAAGCTTATGAAATCTTACGATTAATACGTCAGCGACCTTACTCGATAACTGTTGGCCAATGATGTCATCGCAGAGATCCACAAAATAATGACAAGTCGAACGTATTGGACTTGAATCTAGAATAATATTTTGTATAAGAAAGTATAATTTAGAATCGATACTTTTAAAGTGTGACACTACTGTATGGTTCATTTTTGTTTTATTGGCTGAATAAAAAACTCGCCCTCACAGTGAACACAGGTAACTACCATAGCCACATTCTTCTCATTTAATACATCATGTGTTAGCCGAGTATATCCAGTGGGAGTTGTATTATGACAAATTGGACAATCAACGCTTTGTATAGACTCATCATCGGGAAAAACTTTGTAGGATTTAACAAGATGCTCAACATCTGATCCCATACCTTACCACTTGAAGTGTGCAAATGCACGGTTGGCCTCGGCCATGCGATGCATGCCGTCTCTTTTTTTGATGGCTTCGCCTACTCCTTTTGATGCATCGATAAGCTCGGCTGCGAGCTTTTCCGCGAATGTCTTAAATTCTCGGTTGGAGCGTTTCTTGGCAAATGCAACCAACCACCGGAGAGCAAGAGAGACCCGACGATCCCCACGGACTTCCATGGGAACCTGATACGATGCCCCACCGACCCGACGGGGACGTACTTCCATTTTGGGACCGATATTGGTGATTGCCATCTCAAACACTTTCACCGGATCCTCGCCTTTCTCGGCAATAAGGGCAAAAGATTTATAGACTTGTGCTTCCGCGACGCTTTTTTTACCACGAAGCATCACACGATTGACAAACCGTGTGATGAGACGATTTCCGTAAATCGGATCCGCTGCAAGTAATATTCGTTTTGCTCGATGTCCTCTCATAGTTAGCTAGCCTTCGCCGCCTGCGGTCCGGGAGATCCTGCTTTAGTACCGTATCGACTCCGGCCCTGTTTTCGGCCCACGACACCGGTCATATCAAACTTTCCGCGCACGATATGATATTTAACACCGGGAAGATCCGGGACGCGGCCTCCACGAACGAGGACAATGGCGTGTTCGGTAAGTTCATGACCAATGCCCGGAATATACGCGGTCACTTCCTGCTTGTTGGATAATCGGACACGCGCAACTTTACGAAGCGCGGAGTTGGGTTTTTTTGGCGTCATGGTTTTGACGAGTGTCACGACCCCTCGCTTAAATGGAGCGGACAACTGCGAAACGACGCGGTCCTTCGCGTTAAAAAACTTCCGTAGCGCCGTAGCTTTTATCTTTTTTGACTTATGGCGTCTTCCAAACCGTACCAGTTGATTAATTGTAGGCATATGACTAAATTACAATCCTCGCTCTCTCTTCCGTCACCGGAATGAGTCTGCCGATTATAACGTTTTCTTTAAGTCCCAGCAATTTGTCTTCTTTACCTGCCAAGGCGGCATCGGTAAGAACATTTGTTGTTTCCTGAAACGACGCTGCAGAGAGCCAACTTTCCGTAAATAGTGACCCGCGGGTGATCCCCAAAACTAACACCTGGGCGGTGGCCGGCTCGCCACCTTGGGCCAGAACCCGCGCGTTTTCATCTTGGAATCTTGTACGGTCTACGAGTTCACCGGGGAGAAGCGTGGTATCACCGGAACTGTCCACTCTGACTTTATCGCTCATCTTCCGAACAATTACCTCAAAGTGTTTATCAGCAATCCCAATTCCCTGTGATTCATATACACGCTGGATTTCTATAATAAGATATCTCTGCGCACCACGGAGACCGCGTACCTGCAGCACCTCCTTGACATCTAAGCTTCCACCCGCAAGTTGATCTCCAACTGCAACGAAGTCCCCGTCCTTAACCTTTAGCTCAGCCGTAAGCGGCACCATGTACTCGCGCTCTTCGGCAGGTTTCACTTTGGTGTTCCGTACGCGGACTTTGTAGCCGGAATCCGTCTCCACAACCTCCACTTTCCCTGCAATTTCCGTAATAGGGGATAATGCACGGGGAATTCTAATCTCAAAAAGCTCCTCTACTCTCGGTAGTCCTTGGGTCACGTCAAGACCAACAATGCCTCCGGCGTGCTTGACCCGCATAGTGAGCTGCGTCCCAGGTTCACCAATAGACTGGGCGGCAATAACACCCACGGGAGCACCCATTTCTACCTCGCTATTCGTTGCATAATCTTTCCCGTAACACGTGCGGCATAATCCGATTGGCGCCTGACAGGAAATCGCTGAGCGCACAGATACTGTTTGGACGTTGTGTTTATCGATCAAATGAACATTCTCTTCGGTAATTTCTTCTCCCTTGGCAATAAGGACCTTTTTAGTGCCGGGGGTCATGATATCTACCGCGGTACGCCGACCAATTAAACGCGATATAAATGACGCCTGTCGATCTTCATTTCTCCCAATCTCCCACCCTTCTTCGGTCCCGCAATCTTCTATACGGATAATGGCATCGTGGGAAACATCCACGAGCCGGCGCGTGAGATACCCGGCATCTGCAGTCTTAAGCGCCGAATCGGTCAATCCTTTTCTCGAACCCCTCGTACTTGTGACGTATTCAAATATGGATAGTCCTTCGCGGTAATTACTTTTCGTCGGGAGTTCCACTATTTTCCCTAACGGGTCTACGACTAAGCCTTTAATTGCCGACAGCTGTTTGAGGTAGTCTTTCGAGGCCCGCGCGCTTCCGGATTCGATGATCATTTTCATCGGATTGTCTGGGGGGAGCTGATCCCATGTAAGATCGGCAAGCCGCTCTGTCACATCTATCCAAACTTCATTGGAAAGCCTCTTTTTTTCCTCGAGTGTAATGAGACCCTGTTGAAAATTCCGATCATTCTCCGCAACTTTCGCTTCCGCTCCCGCGACTAACTCTCTTTTTTCGGGAACAATGATTCCGTCAAACACCGATACAGAAAGACCGCTACAGATGGTTGCGCCCCAAAATCCGAGATTTTTAATTGCATCGATCGTCGTCACCACCTCTTCTTTAGAGTAATGGAGAAGCGCTTTGGTAATAATCTGTTTGATCGTTACCGCTTTGACGGGAGTATTAATGTAACGAAGCTGTGCAGGAAGCACTTCGTTAAAAAGAATCTTCCCGACCGTTGTCGCCAATGCCTCCCCGTCAATAGTTACTTTAATAGGTACGCGAAGGCCTAAAACTCCCGTCTGATACGCATATATGACGCTCTTTACGTCAGAGTAAGAGGCAGGTTCTTCGCCCGGGCTTCTCACTATGCGTGAATCGACGGTCGTGATGTAGTAACATCCGAGAACCATTTCTTTATTAGGAACGGTAATAGGTGACCCGTCGGCGGGTTTGAGGAGATTATTTGTCGGAAGCATGAGATGAATCGCTTCTTCCTGACTTTGCTTAGATAGCGGAATGTGGACTGCCATCTGATCTCCGTCAAAATCTGCGTTATACCCGGCGCAAACGCAGGGATGGATGCGGATTGCTGATCCTTCAATCAAAATAGGATAGAATGCCTGTATTCCCAGCTTGTGTAACGTGGGCGCGCGGTTAAGGAGCACAGGATGATTTTTGGTGATTTCTTCAAGAATATCAAACACTTCGGGCGTCCGACGCTCAAGAACTGTTTTTGCATTCTTTACGTTCGGGGCAATCCCACGGACGATAAGTTCGCGAAGGACAAAGGGCTTAAACATTTCAAGGGCCATTTCTTTGGGAATACCGCACTGGGTGAGTTTAAGTTCCGGTCCGACGACAATGACGGAACGCCCGGAATAATCAACGCGTTTCCCGAGGAGGTTCTGGCGGAACCGGCCCTGCTTTCCCCGAAGCATATCAGATAAAGATCGCAGAGGCGCAATGACCGCACGCGATGATGGCCGCTGGGTCGCATCAATCAGACTGTCAACAGCTTCCTGAAGCATACGTTTTTCATTGCGGAGAATAATCTCCGGAGCGCCAAGATCCATAAGATGCTTTAGGCGATTATTGCGGTTAATCACCCGTCGATAGAGATCGTTAAGATCGCTTGTGGCAAACCGTCCACCGGTTAGCTGAACCATGGGACGCAAATCCGGCGGAATCACCGGAAGAGTCCGTAAAATCATCCATGCCGGATCAAGATTTGCTTTCCGTATTCCGTCGATAACACGAAGCCTTTTCGTCGCTTTTATATGACGCTGCCCGGTGGTTTTGGCAATTTCATCACGAAGATCAGCGGCAAGCTTATCAAGCTCAAGATGCTTCACGACGGATAGAACTGCCTCAGCCCCCATTTCCACGGTGAAACACGACACGGCATCATACTCCAAAAGTCGCAAATACTCATCTTCCGTAAGTGTCGTCAACGCTTTTATATTTTTTACTGTCCCTAAGAGGGAATCAATGATCTCGATAATTTTTCCTGCCTCTTCCTTTTTTTGATCTTCCAAAGACGCCAGCTCCTGCCGCTCTTTCAGGCCGATCTCGCTGAGAGCAAGATCTACGGCTTCCCGCGCAAGTCCCCTCTGTTTCACCGCATCACGATCGACGACAAACTGGGCTTTACGCTTCTCTATTTCTTTTTCATGCTGCGCGGTAGCCTCTGCTATCCGCTTCTCTCCGGTTTCATCCAAAGCCTGAATCACTTCTTTCTTTTTTTCATCATCGACCTCTGTCACTAAATATTGAGCAAAGTAAATAACTCCCTCAAGCGCCCGTGGGCTAATGTCTAAAAGGAGAGAAAGCTTGGATGGCGCACCTTTGAAAAACCATACGTGTGCAACGGGCACGGCAAGAGCAATGTGCCCCATACGTTCGCGGCGTACCTTGCTTTGGGTAACCTCGACTCCGCACTTATCACAGACTATCCCACGATAACGGATCCGCTTGTACTTACCGCAGTAACACTCCCAATCCTTGGTTGGCCCAAAAATCCGCTCGTCAAAAAGCCCGTCTTTTTCCGGCTTGAGGGTCCGGTAATTTATTGTCTCCGGCTTTGTCACCTCTCCGTGAGACCAATTTTTGATCTCGTCGGGTGAGGCAAGGGTCACCTTTAACCCGGAAAAATCTACTAAATTAGAAAACATGCCTTTTGTATCCATACGTTTAATTTTTAACTTCTTTTACCGTTTCCTCCGCCGCTACGGCTTTCGCCAGTTCCTTTGCCTGAATCACCACCTGATCATCCAATGGATTTTTTTGACTCGGATCGGGAGAGATCACTTGCGGTTTAACGGTCACAACTCCCGTCGGAATGACGTTAAGCCCCAATGCTTGAAGTTCCTTTACGAGCACTTTAAACGATTCTGGTACCGTCGATGCCGGGATATCCAAGCCTTTAACAATCGCTTCAAACGCTTTGGCACGACCGACGACATCATCTGACTTAATTGTTAACATTTCCTGAAGGATGTGGGCTGCGCGATGAGATTCAAGTGCCCAGACTTCCATCTCTCCCAACCGTTGTCCACCCATCTGGGCTTTCCCGCCGAGCGGCTGTTGGGTAACCAATGAGTACGGTCCGGTCGAACGAGCGTGTGTCTTATCCTCGACCATGTGGATGAGCTTCATGATATATCCTATCCCCACCACGACCTGCTCCTTAAAAGACTCACCGCTTCTGCCGTCAAAAAGTGTCGTTTTCCCGGTAGTGGAAAGATGAGCTTCTTCAAGCCTTTTGATGATTCGATCTTCTTTAATGGTTTCGAAAACCGGAAGGGCCACAGGCGTCATGAGTTTTTGAGCTGCACGACCTAAATGTGCTTCAAGTAGTTGACCTAAATTCATACGGGACAATACCGATAACGGCGAGATAATAAGATCTACTGTTGTACCATCATCAAGGTAGGGCATGTCTGCCTGAGGGACAATTTTACTGATTACTCCCTTATTTCCGTGTCGACCGGCAAGCTTGTCTCCCACAACGACTTTTCGAACCTGCGCGACTTTGACGATAATCTTTCGGTTAGACCCCGGCTCGAGTTCGTCACCCGCTTCTTTATCGAGAATTTGGACCGCTATGACCGTTCCCCGCTCGCCATGAGGAATACGAAGACTTGTATCACGAACTTCCCGTGCTTTTTCACCAAATATTGCCCGAAGTAACCGCTCTTCTGCGGTAAGTTCTGTTTCCCCTTTCGGTGCGATTTTACCAACTAAAATATCATTCGGACCCACTTCAGCGCCCACAACGACGATGCCGTCTTCATCCAGATTTCGAAGCGCTTCTTCTCCCACATTTGGAATATCTCTGGTGGTTTCTTCCGGACCGAGTTTGGTATCAACCACGCTTGCTTCATATTCTTCAATATTGATAGAGGTCAAAAGATCTTCCTTGACCAGACGATCGGAGATGACGATAGCATCCTCATACCCTAGCCCGTCAAAACTCATATACGCAACCACGACATTGGTTCCAAGCGCTAACTCTCCATTTTCGCTAGATGGTCCATCGATAAGAATCATTCCTTTTTTCAATTTATCCCCTGCCCGAACTACCACACGCTGGTTATAACAGGTCGACTGTGCCGTACGCTTAAATTTCTCAACCGTATACGTTTCTTCATGTCCATCTTTGGTTTTAATAACAACTTGAGTAGCATCAGCATAGATGACAACTGCATCTTCCGGTGCAAGAATAACTCTCCCCATAGATTCGGAAATTGACGCCTCCATCCCTGTTCCCACAACCGGAGATTGAGGTACGACAAGAGGTACTGCCTGACATTGCATGTGAGTTCCCATGAGTGCACGATTTGCTTCATCGTGGGCGAGAAACGGAATGAGTGATGCCGGTGCGCCCACGATCTGACGGGGAACAACATCGATAAATTCGATAAGTTTGGCGTCTGTTTCTAAAAATTCTCCTTTGTACCGGACCGGTACACGCTCATCGGTAAGATACCCTTCATCATCAATACCGACACTTGCGTGGGTAATGTAATGATACTGCTCGTCATCAGCAGAGAGATAAACAATTTTATCAGTAACGCGTACTCGTGTTTGTTGTCCGCTGGTCTTTTTTTCGACCGTACGGTAGGGCGTTTCCAAAAATCCATATTCATTAACCCGCGCGTACAACGCCATATAGGTAACGAGCCCGATGTTTGGTCCCTCAGGGCTTCTGACCGGACAAATACGGCCGTACTGGCTTGCATTGATATCACGAATCGAAAAGGATGCGCGTTCACGGCTGATACCGCCAATTCCCATGACGGTCAACCGACGGAGGTTGTCGATTTCAGCCAATGGGTTAGTCTGATCAAGAATCGTGGAAAGCTGACTCGTGCGGAAAAAATCATTGACTGCCGCGATAATGGGACGGGCGTTCACGAGTTGCGACGGAGTTAGCTCAGTGGCTGCCGCACCGGCGAGGCTCATCTTTTCCCTCACCGACCGCTCCAGACGAAGAAGGCCGACCCGAAAAGCACTCGTTGCGACAAGCTCTCCCACACGCCGAACTCTCCGATTTCCCAAATGATCAATATCATCAACATCCCCTTCGCCGTTTGCGAGTTTAATCAGATATCGCAGGCTTCCGATAATATCATCCTTTGTCAAAACCCAATGTTCACGACTCATGGAAACATTGACTCCTAATTTTTTATTCATCTTATACCGGCCGACCCGCTCAAGAGAGTATCTGCGGTAATCAAAAAACATCGTCCGAAGAAGCTCCTGTGCGTTATCCAATACTACCGGCTCTCCAGGTCGAAGCTTTTTATACAATTCGAGCACCGCTTCCCCATGCGAACCTGTGGTGTCTTTGGTCAGGGTTGCGTCTATATAGTGATGATCGGGATGTATGTCCACATCGCTAAATATTTTTTTAATCTCCTCGTCACTTGACACGCCAATCGCCCGAAGAAACGTCGTCGCAGGAAACTTCCTCCGTCGGTCTATCCGGACCATCAAGACATCATTTCTTGTCATGGCAAACTCCAGCCAACTTCCGTGAAGCGGCCGGATTTCAGCGGTATAGAGCATTCGACCGGTCGACGGATCCATCTGTCCGGTAAAATAAATACCCGGAGAACGAACAAGTTGATTGACAACACACCGTTCGATCCCATTTATGATAAACGTTCCGTTGGCGGTCATTGCCGGAATGTCCCCTAAAAACACTTCTTGTGTTGCTCGGTGGCCGGTCTGTTTATTAGTAAGTGTCGCCGTGACTTTCAGCGGCATGTCAAACGTGAGGCCTTTTTCCCGGGCAAGTTCAGACGTCAGTCGGGGTTTACCGAAGAAGTAATCACCAAATGCAAGTTCCCAATTTTTTCCGGTGAAGTCATTGATCGGAGTGACTTCTTCAAGGAGTTCACGAATTCCCGTCTCCAAAAACCATTGATACGATTCCCGTTGCACGAGAACAAGATCAAGTGGCGGAAGATTTAAATACTCTTTCCCCCAGTACGCACGCTGATTCACAATGCCATCTTTCGCCATCTCGATAAATCCTCTCTTAAATCTCTATTTATTGAACGACAAAAAGAAGCGAACAATGAACGTTCGCCTCATTCAGGCTATTGAAGCTTCCTTATTATAGCTATCTTCCCCCTCTTGTCAATACCCCCTTAAGGTAACACGACATTTGTTACACTAGTAACAAATGCATGCGTGTACCAATCAGAGCGATCATCCTCACATACAAACGACTGGGCAATATTGCCCAAACAGCTCGTCTTTTAGACATATCACGTCCCACGGTGTATCGTTGGATTCTCAGAGGAACATCATACCGAGGTTACCTCAAATGGAAAGGTGTGCAAAGAAAAGCTACGACTCCCAAAACCCGTCATCTTGGACTCACCACAACAGAACGGGAAGATATTGTTTCCCTCAAACACCAGAAGCACTATGGTGCCAGAAAGATTCAGAGAGTCCTCAAGCTGTCTGTCTCACCGTTGACGGTGCATCGATTCCTCAAAAGGAAACACCTCGTAGCAAAGCAGATCAACTTCCGAAGACCACGATTTCAAAATGGCACAGCTATGCGACCTATGTTAATAATAGTGTTAAATTGTGCATGGTAATAGTGTAATTTTGTGCATGTTTT
>JBBTUC010000033.1:0-9427 GCA_038078675.1 Patescibacteria group bacterium | reverse complement strand
GGGTTCACGCTTATTCTGGTTGGCAAAAAAGATATACCACGGTGTTTCCAGCCAGTCAGGGACAAGAGCGAATATCGTCACCAGAGTTATGGGGACGACTCCCACCTTCCCCGCAAACAGAATATATGCTACCGTAAAAGCCAAGAGTGTATCGGCTATTGCAAGGAGGCCGGTCGTGGATTTCGGTCGTTTCCGCCAGTTGGTACCGAAGTCCCAATGAGGGACGCTGTCCATGATGTAGTGTGAACCGAAAGCCAACAGAGACGCAGCGAGAGGATCAGGGAAACGGGTAAGTATAGCGCCGGAAACGAGAGCGTGTGCAGTAGCGGTCATAGGGTCAATTGTAGGCTATGAGAGAAAAAATCGCAAATAGCCCAAGGAATGCATTTATCCGTGTGATATCGCTCGTGGGATTTCGGCACCTGTGGATTGGGCAGGTAGCTTCACAGCTGGCGTTTGCGTCGCTCATGTTTGTCCTTTCTCTCCGGGTGTATCAGATCACGGGTAGCAACACCGCCGTCTCGATTCTTTTTCTCACCTTTGCTGTGCCTGCCCTATTTTTGGCGGTTGCGGCTGGAGCCATAGACGATTATCTGGATAACCGGTCGGTTCTGATATTTTGTGATTTATTCCGTGCGGTGGCGGTTTTGGGATTTATGTTGTTTCCCAACGATTTGACGATTGTGTATATCCTTGCCTTTATTATGGCGGTCACGAATCAGTTTTATGTGCCGGCGGAGGTTCCCACTATTCCCCTCGTGGTGCCGCACGATTTACTTCTGACAGCAAATAGTCTGTTTGCGTTTACTTACTACAGTAGTTTTGGAGTTGGATCGATGGTCGCCGGTCCAATATTACGGTGGTTTGGCCCTCATGGGGTGTTCGTCGTAATTAGTGTTCTTTTTGCGCTTGCCGCGGCAAGTGTCTGGCGGGTGCCGAAAGAAAAAGGCCAAAAATCATTATTTGATCCCTCAATTGGCAAAGAATTTTCCCATATGGTTCAGGGCGGCATGCTTGCGGTCCGGGAGGGGATAGCGTATGTTGCTTCCTCAAAAGCCATACGGGATGCGCTTTTCCTTTTGGCTGGTACCCAGGTAGTCATTGTTCTATTGGGTACGTTGGGACCGGGATTTGCCGATCGTGTATTAAAAATCGATGTTCATGACGCCTCGCTTTTGATCGTCGGTCCGGTCGTGGCGGGAATTGTCATAGGTGCGCTTTGGGTGGGAACGAAAGGATACCGTTTCCCCCCCGAAACGCTCATCCGGACCGGCATCGCCGCTGCAGGAATCTTACTTATGTTTATCGCCCTCACCGTACGGCTCGAACGTGTAGCGGGATTTGATTGGTTTTTTCAAAGTCGGGTGATCATACCCACAGAGTTTCTCTTATTTTTTCTTTTAGGGGTAGCATGCAGCATGCTCGATGCTCCGGCCAACAGCATCCTGCAGCGGCAGTCCGTGGATGTTATGAGAAGCCGTGTGTATGGTATCTTAACGGCAGCCGTCGGTGGTGTTGGTATTCTGCCGGTTGTTGTGAGCGGAATATTAGCCGATGTGATCGGCGAGGGGAAAGTCATTTTTTTGTTGGGGCTTGTGATTTCGCTGTATGGACTGTGGCGGGTGAGGTATAATAAATCATAATATGTATCCTATTCTTCTTTCCATAGCCGGATTTCATCTGACGAGTTTCAGCGTGTTCATCATCCTATCCTGGTGTGTCTTTTCTTTCGTTTTTTGGAAGTCCCTTCTTGAAGAAGGGGTCAGTGAGGATCGGATCTTTGATCTCATGTTTTATGCGACCTTGGTATCTATTGTCGTTGCCCGTATGGGATTTGTTTTGACCCACTGGGATCAATTTGCAGGTGCGATTCTTCGGACGGTTGCTTTATGGGTAGCCCCGGGATTGTCGCTCTACGCCGGGGTTGGTAGTGCGTTGGGGGCGATGGCCATGCTTTCAAAACGTTACAAAGTTCGAATAGGAGCGGTGTTGGATGCATTTGGATTGGCTCTTCCTGGTGCGCTTATTGTGGGATCAGTAGGGTCGCTCCTAGACGGAGCTGAGATAGGGAAAGTCGCACGTCTCTTTTGGGCGATCCGATACGTAGGGCTACCGGAGTTTCGTCATCCATATCAGCTCTATGCAATTCTCTCTCTTGTCATTATTTTTATAATAGTCGGTTTTTTATGGGAGCGGCGGCAAACGATGAAGTTGGCGATGGGGGCAGTCGGGATAGGATTTTTTCTTCTGTGGGCACCTTCTATTTTTGTTCTTGAATATTTCAAGGATAATCATATATACTGGTATAACTTGAGCATCAATCAATGGATGGCTCTTGTTTTATTTTCTCTCGCATTTGGTGTGTGGTATGTGTATTCCGGTGGCAAGTTTATCGTCGGCAGGATAGTACGGAGCATTTATGGACGGATTCCCAAGCGACATTCTTAGTTCGATTCGTCTTCACCTGGAAGAAGAAAAGACCCGGGTTGTTGCTCGGGCATCTCAACTTTCTCTTCAGGATCCGTTTGCCGATCCGGATCGGGTCAATGACAATGCGGCCGCCGACACTGAGGCGAGCGAGGAGAGCAATCATGACCGTACCCTCGCGTTGGTTGAAGAGCTTAAAAATCGTGTGCAATCCATTGATGAAGCACTTGTCCGTATTGGAAGTGGATCGTATGGATTTTGTATGAACTGTGGAAATATGATCGATACGGATAGGCTTAGCGTCATTCCAACGGCGATATTATGCTTGGACTGTGAGTTAAAAAAATCCGGCGGAGCCGGATCCCGCTCCGCGGGAAAATAAATTGTGGACATCCCCATCCTCTACGAAGACAATGAACTTCTGGTGATTGATAAACCTGCCCGCATCGTCGTCAATCGCGCGGAGTCTGTGAAGGAAGAGACGGTGCAGGATTGGGTGGAGTATTATATGTCATTCCCGCGAACGCGGGAATCCAGGGTAAAAACTGGATCCCCGATCGAGTCGGGGATGACAGTGGATAAAGATTTTTTTGATCGGGCGGGGATCGTACATCGGATTGACAAGGAAACTTCCGGTATTCTTCTCATTGCCAAGACCCCTGAAACCTTCCGGGAGCTCCAGCGGCAGTTCAAAGAGCGGGAGGTAAAAAAGACCTATCTTGCCTTGGTTCACGGCAGGCTGGTTCCTGAAGAAGGAGAAATTAGAGCTCCCGTAGGGAGACTCCCCTGGAACACGGAGCGATTCGGTATCGTTCCGGGAGGGAAAGAGGCGGTGACTCGCTACCGTGTCATTGCGAGCAAAGCGAAGCAATCTCAAGGAGATCGCCACGTCCCCGCCGCGGCGGGGCCTCGCGATGACATTTCCGTCGTCGAGCTTTATCCGGAGACGGGCCGAACCCATCAAATCCGCGTACACCTTAAGTACATTAACCATCCGATTGTCGGTGATTATCTCTACGCCGGGCGGAAAACAAGCCGTGATGATCGCGCCCACGGTGCGCCCCGCGTCATGCTTCATGCATGGAAGATATCCTGCACCCTTCCGTCAAGCGGTAAAATTCTTGCAATAGAAGCCCCAATACCGGATGATATGAAGAGGATTATCCAAAATGTTTCCGCATAATTTTTCACTCATCACCACATTCCTCCTCGTGTTTGCCGCGGCAATCGGCGGAGGGACCCTTGCCCGCGTATTTAAGCAACCCACAATATTGGGTTACATCGCGGCAGGAGTACTCATAGGAAACGCTGCTTTTGGTATCATTGATCACGCGATGCTGCGTCTGATCGCTGAGGCAGGGGTGACCCTTCTCCTTTTTACTCTCGGGGTAGAGTTTTCGTTTCTCAGGCTTAAGAAAGTATTGCGCTCGATTCTTGTCCCCGCGGTTATACAAATTCTTATCACGCTTGGCGCATTTTTAGGTCTATCGATAGGATTGGGGATAGCGCTCTTGCCGTCTCTGTTTATGGCAGCCGTATTTTCGCTTTCTTCGACAGCTGTTGTTGTAAAAATTCTTTCCGAACGCGGGGAGCTTGAGACCATGCCGGGGGAAGTGGCGACAGGATGGCTGGTCGTTCAGGATATTGCCGTCATCCCGATCATGATACTCCTCCCCACGATCGTGACGGTTTGGCAAAAGCCGGAGATGGGAGTCGGGGGTGCAATGCTTTCTCTTTTGGGGAGCATAATGGTGGCAGGGTTGACCATAGGTTTGGTGGTAGTCTTGGGAAAGCAAGGGATCCCGCGGTTACTCAAAGCCGCAGCGAGCGTGGGGAGCCGGGAAATTTTGCTCATCACCACGGTCGCCATCGTATTTCTCTCCAGTATTATTTTTTATACAACCGGGCTCTCCGCGGCGTTGGGTGCGTTTATTGCCGGGCTTATCATTGCGGAAACGAGCCAGAACCACGCGATTTTTGCCGAAATCCGGCCGCTGCGGGACTTGTTTGCTGTGATTTTTTTTGTGACGTTGGGGATGACGGTGTCACTATCCATGGTGGTTTCATTTCTCCCGACGATCCTTGTGTTTATTGTGGCAATAATTATTATCAAATGGATCGTCGTCTACGGACTCGTTCGCATGGTAGGGTATCATCAGAAAACCGCATTTCTCGTAGGACTCTCACTCACGCAGGTATCTGAGTTTGGATTGGTGATAGCAGGCGTAGGGATGGCGCTCGGGGTACTGACCGCGGATCATTATACGATACTGGTCGCCGTGACGTTCGGTACGCTTTTGGTCAGTACGCCGCTTGTGGCTGCCGGACACGAAGTCTATTATTGGTTTACAAAAACTTTTGGGATCGTCACCCCCAAACTTATTGGTGATCGCGATATTGTTTTACCAGGGAGTGAGCAGTACCCCATAGAAAAACATATCGTCATCTGCGGGTTTGGGAGAGTGGGAAAATATGTGGGACGGGCGCTTGAGATGGCAGGGGTACCGTTTCTCGTCGTGGATTATAACCATCAGACCGTTAAATTACTTCGGGAGCGGGGGGTGAATGTGGTTTACGGCGATCCTGCCGATCGCGACGTTCTCGACTACGCGCAGGTAGACCTTGCCCGCGCCATCATTATCGCCATTCCTGACCGGCATACCCAGGAGCTCATCATCGGGCATGCGCAGACCCTCAACCGCCGTATTAAAATTATCTGCCGCACGCACCATGAGGAGGATCAGGCGAGACTCAAGTCACTCGGAGTGACCACCATCATCCAGCCGGAGTTTGAGGCAGCGGTGACGATTGTAGAGCGTCTGCTTCCCGAGTTTGGCGTATCACCCGAGGATGTTTCCGGTAAAATCAGCCGCCTCAAGATCGAGCACGGGATGGGGTAAATGTAATATTTGACAAAAACGTAATACTTTTGATAAAGTAAGAATATATGTTATATCCTACAACCATCACAGATAAGTGGCAGATGACCATTCCTAAGGCGGTACGCAAATCGTTAGGGCTTACTCGGACAGGGAGAGTGGTGATTGCTGTAGAACCAAAACGCAAAGCCTTCATGATCAATCAGTCCTCGTCGTTACTTGATCTTGCAGGCACGTTTACTCCGCGACGCAATAAGGGCGTGAGTGTTTTGAAAGCCAGGGAATATATGGAACGGCACTATGAACGGACATAACGGTCCCGGTGCGTATCTTATTGACTCCAACATTTTCCTTCGGGTCATCGTCCGCGACGAAGAGCACACATGGAAGGATTGTGTGGACATTCTTTTTGAAATAGAACACGATACTATCGTGGCATTTATACCGACAGTTGTTATTGCAGAAGTGCAGTACGTACTCAAGTCGTTTTACGGGTTTGAAAAATCTACCCTTATAAAAGCGCTCGCCGGTATTGTTGCAACGAGAAATCTTGAGGTTGTTGACGATCTATCTTTTCCCCTTGCGATGAAACTTTTTGAGGATCACAACGTCAAGTTTGTGGATAGTCTCATCGCATCGTCACGACGCGTTCAGGAAAAGAAAGCAGCAATCCTCTCCTACGACCGTGATTTCGACAAGCTGGGCATCAAGCGCGTGGAACCCCGCGATTTCCTCAAAAAATCTTTGAAGAAATAATAAATAGGATACAACCTTCTTTTTATATTACAGCCAGTTATTACCAGTTAGAAAATGCGTTATTGACAATAATAACGCGGCCGCGTTATTGTTGTCAATGGAGGAGGGGATTTGAAAAAGCGGAAGAAAGTAATTAAAAAGCGGAGACCGAAGCAATCGGCGTTTGCCCGGATCGATTGGGAGAAGGCGGTAGCACTGTTTCATGAGCCACCCAAACAGGGAAAGGGGTCGGGTACGTATCCGTCCACCAAAGAGATCCTTTCATTTCTTGCGGGAGTAGGCGTCGTTGGGTTAATTCTTATCTTTCCGCCTGCTCTCACGGGTGTTGCCACCCTTATGCGTTTAGGGCGACGCGATTACAGCGGGTGGGGGATGCGAAGAACCCTCAAGCGCTTAAAGAAACAGAAGTACATTGCGGTGAGTGAAGATAATAAAGGAAATGTGACGGTGCGGATCACCAAGCAGGGTATGACGCGAGCGCTGTCGTATAAACTTGAGTCCATGGAACTTCAAAAGCCAAAGAAGTGGGACAAGAAGTGGCGCGTGGTGGCGTTTGACATTCCGGAGAAATACAAAAGGTTGCGTGACGTATTTAGGATGCGACTTGGACAATTAGCACTCTATCAACTCCAAGAAAGTGTGTACGTTTCTCCCTATCCGTGTTTTGACGAGGTAGAGTTCTTGCGGGAGCTTTATGGTGTATCCTTTACGGTGCGTTACATCGTTGCTGACCGGATAGAAGATGATGAATCCCTACGGCAACGTTTCCAGTTAGACTGATAATTGATTGACAACAATAACGCGGCCGCGTTATTGTTGTCAATGGAGGGATATTCACAGGTGACGTATCTGACTCACCCCGGGAGTGTCATAGAGGGTTTTTTAGAGATTGGCGTAGTCAAACACTACCTGTCGGCCTGAAACTGGCTTTGAACCTCTTATATGATCTCGAAACGTGATTTGTTCTTCACCCAACGGAGTAAATCCTTGTACTGTCATTACCCCAGGAATAACGAGCTCATTTGGCATGCCGCTATAAACAATTTCTCCTGAAACGGACTTCGCAGCGATATGGCAGCCACTTTCTCTAAAATCTGTTACGATAGATGTTGCTGATCTAATCATTTGACATCTATCAACAGCAGCATACGCGCATCCATTTGGAGCGCACGTCTCTCGTACTATTTGTCGTGCGGTAGGTTTTAGCTTTTTTTCACTTGTCATACATGATGCATCCTTTCTGAGCCGTACTCTACCTCTCTCTCTCGATAAAGTCAATGGGACAGGGTAAAATCAGAGGATGGATTCCCGCCTGCGCGGGAATGACATCATAACCATGAAACAATTTGGATTCAGGATTCTTGAGAAAGACAAAAAGACGAAGGCCAGGGTGGGGGAGATATATACGCCTCACGGCACCATCAAAACGCCGGCGTTTGTACCCGTGGGGACACAAGGATCGGTAAAGTCTCTGACGCCAGAAGAGATGAAGGAAACAGGCGTCCAACTATTCTTCGTCAATACCTACCACATGTACCTGCGACCGGTGTTTTCGTTGGGGAGAAGCGATTGGAAACGGGACGTTTCTTGCATTGAAAAAGAAATGGATATAAAATTGTGATATATGGGAGCATTTGGCGGTTTTTATAAAGGCGAGAAGAAAAAGTTCAAAAAGAACGAGTTAGAAAAAAAAGCCCAGAAGCAAATAGGTACTTCATCGGTGTGGCAATTACCCCAAGTCGAGATCATCAAAAAAGGGAAGAAAGAGTGGTAACATAGAGGAATGAGTCGCGACCACATCCACGAGCGCCTCGGGGGGAGAAACATCCGGACACTATTGGGTTTCATCATGAGTTTACTCGTGGTGGTTGGCGTATGGATTGGATGGAAATTTTTGCTGGTATTTCCGGAAGAGCGTACGACATTTGTGAGCTCGATTGACCCTGTCGAAATCAGCTCATGGGATGCAAAGCGGCACACGTTGACTATTTTTTCCATTTCCTCCGACGTGTTTGTGGATGGCGTATTCGGTGTCGGAAGCCTTCCCGTCGCTTCGCTTTCCCGGCTGGAAACCATGGATAAAACCAAGAAGGGACTTCTTGCCGGGAGCGTTGCGGAAGCGTTTGGAACCCCAATTCTGCCGAATGACATGCCACCGTTATTGCGGTTGCGCTGGGCGATTACCCTTCGCTCCATCCGACCGGATGCGGTGACCCGGATTGATCTAAAGTCCCTCGGTGCTTACCGATTGGTGACACTTCCTGATGGGACATCGGCCCAAACATTTGATACAAATCGGTTTGATGCGGCGATAGGGTCGACACTTGAATTTGATTCGATACGAAGTGAAGGGTTGCGTGTCCGGGTTATCAATACTACAAATGTTGCAGGGCTGGGTACTGGCGCGGCGCGTGTCTTTAGTCACGCGGGGATGGTAGTCGTTATGGTAGAGAGTGAGACTCCCGCGCTAAAGGCGTGTACCGTGACGGTGAAAAAATCCTTATGGGACAGTAAGTCCGTTTCATTTATTAAAACTTTTTTTAATTGTAGCGTTGGTTCCGGCTTCGACGATGAGCAGGCGGAGCTTACGATTCGTTTGGGTCAGGAATATGCAGGTCGTTTCTTACCCCAGTAGAGTCAGTATCGTCTTCTGAATCCGTCTCTTCCGTTTCACCAGTTGCAGAAATATTTGGTTTTTCATGACTTCGGTCGCTACCCGGATGAAGGGGAGAGGAGAGCGAAACCATTGAGGTCGTGAAAGACGGTTGATCCGCGAATCGCTTACCCCGGGTAGTTTCGCGAAGGATCATGATTAAGGAATTTTTTTCAACACTTTTTATAATAGTCTGATAACGGTATCCGGAAGCGATAAGCTTGAGAAGTTTAAATGATATGTCATCAGGGAGAGCCGCGATATAGTTCCCTTCGCGGCTTCGGACTTCTACGCAGTGGTTTTTCGGCTTAAGAGCAACTTCCATGCCGGGAGACAGACCGGAAATTATTTCAACGGGTGCAAGATTGACTCCGGCTACAATTTTTGTCTTTCCCGGTTCTTCGAGAAATGACAACGGGGAAACGCGCAGCGGTGAAGAAATAGCCATTGGTTTCGTGGCATTTTTTTTCATTGCCATCAGTTTTTTTATTTGCTTGAGCGCGATCTGATTGTATGGATCGAGCTTCATGACTTTTTGAAATGCCGTTCTGGAAAGACGTATTTGACCGCTTTGGATATAGGCATAGCCCAGTCTGTTTAGGGAGGCGATATCGGATGTCACCTCTTTTAAAAGAAGCAAATTGATGCGTATTGCATCTTTCCAGTTTTGAGAGAGCGCGGCAGTAATCGCAGCTTCGGCAGTCGGAATTTG
>JBBTUC010000032.1:0-13861 GCA_038078675.1 Patescibacteria group bacterium | reverse complement strand
TGCCTACGTTCTCCTCCTCATTGTTTCCATTATCTGGGGTGTCGCTGGGCCGGTGATTAAATTTACCCTCGGTTCGTTCCCGCCCATCATCTTTCTCACCTACCGCTTCGCATTGGCATCAGCATTTGGCGCCGCACTCTGGGCGATCCGGCCACCGAAGTTTCAGACTAAAGCGAACACTATTCCTTTCATCCTCCTCCACAGCGTCCTGGCCGTACCAGTGGGTCTAGGACTTCTCTTTTTTGGCTTTGACAAAACCTCATCGCTCAGTGGCTCCGTCATCTCCGCTACTGGCCCGATCATGGTAGCCATCGCCGGCATGATTCTTTTAAAAGAGCACATCACCAAACCGGAACGCGTGGGAATCGCTCTTGCTCTTTTTGGTACACTCATTATCACCGTAGGGCCGATGCTCGGCGGGAATGCGTTTACATCGTTTGAAGGAAATCTTCTCATCATCATCTCTCTTGCGGCAGACGCTATCGCTACCGTTATTGCGAAAGTTTCTCTGCGGAACCGAGTACCCCCGATTGCCCTTACCAATATCTCTTTTATGATAGGCTTTATTTGTTTCCTGCCGTTTCTCCTGGCATCGTATTCCTTTCAGGATATTATTACGACGATAATCAGTGCGCCACTATCTGCGCACCTCGGAGTCCTTTACATGGCATTCATCTCGGGGACACTTGCCTACACCCTCCAAAAACTTGCGATGAAATCTATCGAAGTGGGCGAAGTCGCCGTATTCAACTACCTCTTCCCCATCTGGGCCGCCCCACTTGCCCTCTGGTGGCTCGGCGAAAAAATCACCCTTCCCTTTGTCCTCGGTGCCGCCGTCATCGCTACAGGAGTCGTGATTGCAGAGCACAAAAAACGACAGGCAAGAAGGAAGTAACCACAGGTGTCGTATCTGCAACACACCGGAGGTGGAATTTATGGAATTTATTCCTTTCGTCGACTACCTAAAATCGATGTCCGTAGCTCAGCTACAGATAACTCTTTAGATAAAACTCTAAATTGATCATCGGTACACCCTTCTCCTAATTTCTGAAGTCTTCCAGTCGTATCATCTGTTCCAGTTCTCACGAGCACAGGTATCCCATTTTTCAAGGCTATATGACATAGTTCTTCTGCATGTGGCCCATCACTACGTTCATTTGGATCTAAATTCCAATCCGTAATTAATAAGTCGATCGGACCTTGAAATTTATCCTTTGCTTCGTCCACGGTAGAGGCAAGAATTGGGATAAAACCTAAACTTTCTAATATTTCTCCCATTATCATGCGCTGCGATTCATTGTCGTCTACAAAAAGAACGTTTGTCATATGATTTACCTCCAATTGCTACAACAAGCGCATTACAACAATTCGAAGATAACTACGCTTGACGCCGGATGTCAGGAAATTTGCTATAGGCCGGGTATTTTGATAGAATCCTGACATTATGGCGGACAAAAAGGCCCTAACCCATCCATATCCATTGCCGGAAGGTACCTACGAACGGCTATCCCAGTCGCTCTACGAGCCACTCCTCATGCACGAAAACGTCGTCTTAGTCTGTCCGCCGCTCTGGGGGCGCGATCATAATTTCCGGTATTTGGTCGAAAGAGGACCTCACGACCGGCAAAAAATCTTGAAAAAAGCCGCACGAACCCTTCATTTCTGTTCGTTTGATCTTCTTAACGGGAACAAACTCGAAGACGAACTATGGCTCAATAAAATAATCTCCGAAGGTAAAGAACCCGTATTTTTTATCAATATTCCGGAATCCATACAGGACAATCAGTTAACACAATTTTTGGAAGGAGCTCAAAAAATTTATTATCGTGCTCCAAATACCATTCATTTTATTCTCCTTATGGATATGAAATGGAATGAAGAGGAGTTCTTTTCTCTTATTGCACCATTCCGCTCACTCTTTCAAAACGTCATACGGCCTCCATACTATACCGAACGGGAGGCTCTCCACCTCATCGACTACTGGTTATCGCGCTGGAATTGGCAACTCCCTAAAAATTCCCGCGATTGGATAGCCCATGAGGCTGGCGGGATACTTCTTCTTGCTAAAGCCGCCACCCGCGTAGCAGTAAAAGAGCACATCAAGGTGCTTCGTGATTTAGAGCGGCAAATACCAGACCATCCGGACTTTACGGTGCAGATAAGATTTTTCCTTTCGCGACTCACTGAAAGGCAGCAATCTATTCTGGAATCCATAGCCAATGATCACCGCGTAGAAAACGAGAGCGAAATGAAACATCTAGAAGCGATGGGGTGTATTATCCAAACGACAAATGGCTTTCGGATCAAAAGTACTTTTGTCACGAATTTTCTCCATAAACCCATCAAATCCGCGAAACGATTCCTTTCGTCTCTAGAAAAAACGAAAATCTTTTCCGAGAGAGAGAAATTACTACTTTTCAAACTTGCCGAGTTTCGGGGGAAAACGCTCAGCCGCGACAGGCTTGCCCACATACTTTGGGGAGACGACTACCTCGACAAATTCTCCGACTGGGCACTGGATCAAGCCGTTTCCAGACTTCGCAGAAAACTCGCTGATGATCCGACTTTTAAGTCCTTGCGAATTACGACACAAAAAAAATACGGATTTATTCTTCTTTAAAGGAAAACCGACTATGCTTCAAGAAATCTGTGCACACAAAGAAATTAAAATATACGAAGAATTCAAAGATGCTGAGCAGATTATTATTGATCGAGCGCATGAATTAGGCCTAAACCCGGTACTACGCGGCTCAGCACTTGATCGTATGATCTCTCCAGGTCGTACGGTCGCCGGCCAAGCTTCTCGTCAAGAAGCTTTTAGTGCACATCGCATTGTTCCGCTTTATACATCATGTTTACCAATCCTTCCCGATCTGAATCTGCCAGATCCATGGACTATGAAGGATATTAAAATACAAGGTCAGCCACCTGCCCTTGACGTACTCTGTGCTGCGTTTGACATTTTCGATCAGCCTGTTGTTCTCGCAGCCGCACCGCTACAACCTCCTACAAGCATTAGAAAAGATCAAAGCGCCATGGATGCTTGGAGTCGTCTTCAACCAAAGGAACGGGTAATAATATCATTAGGTAAAATTCCTGAACCCCCATATATCAAAATATTTACATTGGCTCATACTGTCGATCATTTTGGGCTTCCGGCTACACATACTGTAAAACTCACCCCTCAAATAAATATCACTACATTATTCGATCCACCATTTACCACATCAACTGTAACTCTTGATGCGATAAGTATTACCACCACCGATTCCGGAGATCCCAACAGACCTGATCTTCGTGACCCATTATTAACGACAAATATCGATGGATTACAGGCATCATATGAAATCGTCAATGGCGTTCTTCAGCCGTTTCTGCCAGATATGCCCAAGGAAGTTACACTATCTGATCAAGCGTTTACATTTTGGAATGATCAGCTTACCGCCGGTAACGAGTTTGCCGCCTATGCAGTGCAAGAGATCGCAGCCCGAGCCGCGAGAAAAGCTGCTTATTACGAAATTTTTTTGTCTTCGAAAACGATACAACAACTTCAAGAACTGACTCGATTAGCTAAAACTACAACGACACGCATGATACTTGCTCCACGAGATGAATTAAAACTTAGGTGGGAATGGCGAGCAGCTATACATATGAATCCCGTTATGATGCAAAACTTACTCGGGTACTTAAATATCCCGAATCGATTTCTAGAAAACTAAGCTGGATTATTAAGTCCTCATCGCTACGGGAGTCGTGATTGCAGAGCATAAACGCCACCAGAAACGCCGTCGACACCGACGGTAGGGCATGCTATAATAGTCTTCTTATGAAATCAGATATTCATCCAAAGTGGTACCCGGCTGCAAAGGTTAGTTGTGCCTGCGGCAATGCGTTTGTCGTGGGGGCCACCAAAGCGGAAATAAAAATTGAAATTTGTAATAAGTGTCATCCGTTTTTCACCGGAGAAATGAAATTCGTGGATGCCTTGGGCCGGGTGGAACGCTTTATCCAAAAACAGCACGTCGGCCAACAAAATGCTTCAACGCTCTCCGATAAAAAGAAAAAGAAAAAGGACAGAGAGGACGCAATCGCCCGCCAACCGAAGTCTTTGAAGGAAATGTTGATGGGACTGCGATAATGAACCCCGATGTAGCCATTCTCGAACTACGTCCCGGACCCGGCGGTGATGAAGCCAAAATCTGGGCTTTAGACCTTCTGCGTATGTATACACGCTACGCTACTATCTCCGGATGGAAAGTAGAAGAGCTTAGCGAAAACACGATCCGCATAAAAGGACCGGATATATTCACGAAACTCACCTATGAAGCCGGCACGCATCGCGTCCAACGGATCCCGACGACCGAACGGCATGGCCGCATTCATACGTCAACCGCAACCGTTGCGGTACTGCCGGAAATCCCTGAATCGGAAATTACGATAAGACCGGATGAATTAGTATGGGAATTTTACAGAAGCGGCGGCAAGGGCGGACAAAACGTCAATAAAGTAAGCAGCGCCGTACGCCTCAGCCACAAACCCACCGGCATCGTGGTCACGTGCCAAAATGAGCGGGATCAATTTCAAAATAGACAAGTTGCTTTGTCGCTCCTTCGGGCAAAGCTCTGGGAGAGAGAGTTGTTGGCACGGGAAAGTGCGGTGAGTCAGCAGCGAAGCGTGATCGGTCGTGGTATGCGCTCTGAAAAAATCCGCACCTACAATTACCCACAAAACCGCGTGACGGATCATCGGATCAACAAAAGTTGGCACAACTTGGAGGATATTATCGAAGGAAAACTCCACAAAGTTACCGAAGCACTTCTTGCCACCATGGTGTAACTCCCCTTACCTCATAAGTAACTCCCCCTAACCCCCTCTTAAAGTAAGAGGGGGGGAGTTCACATCACATCTTCCCCATCTTCCTTCGTTTTTCCCTCCCCTTACTTTAAGGGGAGGCTAGGTGGGGTTACCCACTTAAAATAAAAGGAAAAAACATCTTCAGAACTATATTCTCCTCCCCTTATTTTAAGGGGAGGTAAGGAGGGGTTACCGAGGAAGCAACACTCTCCAAGACCCCATCGGTGTTCTTCAATACCTCGTTATCCCAAAAACGTACCACTCGTATCCCAAAATCTTTCAAATATTTTGTACGCCGAGCATCATAACTCTGCTGTTTCCGCTCAGCGTGCTGACTGCCGTCTAATTCGATCGCAAGTTGAATTGAGGACGCATAAAAATCAAGAATATACGCACCTACGCTGTATTGACGAAAAAATTTGATGCCAAGAAACCGTTTGTTTCGAAGTTTACTCCAAAGACGCGTCTCTGCGTCGGTTTGATGTTTTCGAAGGAGTCGTCGTCGGGACTTGATAGAGGGATCATTCATGAAAAAACGCATAGGATGAAAAAACGCATAGGATAATAAACCCCCTGACCCCCAATCGTAACTCCCCCTACCCCCTCTTAAAATAAGAGGGGGAAATAGTTGCCTCCTCCCCTTACTTTAAAGGGGAGGCTGGGAGGGGTTACTGATCATGATTACTGACCATCCTGATTCCCCAGCGTTACTTTAACTTCCTTTTCTTTCTCATCCCTCCAGACAATGAGGGTCATCGTGTCGCCGACTTTCTTTTTGCTGATGGCTTTTGCTAAATCACTGGTATCAGTGAGTTTTGCCCCATCAAATTTGGTAATGATATCTTCTGTCTGGATCCCTGCCTTCTCCGCCGGGCTATCTTTAACTACTTCCCTGATGTACGCTCCTTCGGGAATATCGTTAAGGACGGCAGTTTGTTTCGGAATCATCTGATATTTGACGCCCAAAAACGGCCGGTTGAACTGGCCTGTGGCGTTAAAGTTGTCAAGGGCATCTTTCACGACATTTATAGGCAGAGCAAATCCGATATTTTGCCCCTCGGCTGATACGGCAGTATTTACTCCGACCACCTGGCCGGAAGAATTGAGGAGCGGCCCGCCGGAATTGCCCGGATTAATCGCCGCATCCGTCTGAATGACATTATCAAGCCTTTCTGCGGATCCTTCAAACGGACTTCCTGCTTCTATGCCCCGTCCCACACCGGATATGACACCCGTCGTCACAGTATGGCGGAACTCGCCCAAAGCAGTACCGATCGCTATCGCCATCTGGCCCACCTTGATCTTGTCTGAATCCCCCATCTCTACCGTCGGAAGTCCACTTGCTTCTATTTTAAGAATTGCTAAATCATTGCTCGGATCGCGATAGATCTTTTTGACTTCGTAGGTCTTATCATCCTTGGTAATCACGCGGTACGTAGCATCCGGTACTTCTACGACATGCTTGTTGGTGACGATAAGTCCGTCGCTTCCAACGATAAATCCGCTGCCGATATCCTGCTCAAGCTTCTGCGATTTACCGGGCCGTCTCTGAAAGGGACTAAAGGGATCAAAGGGATTAAACTCGAGGATATCGCCGATTCTCTTGGTCTGGGTGATGCCGACGGTGACCACAGACGGAGAAACTTTATCGACAACATCAATGACTAAAGATTCCTCTGTAACCACCCGAACGTTCTCCCCACTGGAGGGAGTAATTGTTTGAGGGGCCGGAAATTTGAAACCAAACTGTCTGGAGCTTACAACAGCACCAACAACAAGGATACCTGCGGCAATGAGTATGAATAACTTTTGGATTTTCATAGAAGAATTTTATTTTAGTAGAATCTCAATTGCTTTTGCAAGCTGGGCGTCACGGGAAGCCTCAAGCGTATCATCCAACTTGACCTCCACATCCGGCGCCACCCCCACCTTGGCAATGGAATCACCTTTGGGAAGAAGCCATTTACCGGTCGTGATATGAAGACCGGCTCCGCCTTTGAGATCCTGTGGCGTCTGGACCGACCCTTTGCCGAATGTTGTCTCGCCCACGAGCGTTGCCCGCTTGTAATCCCGGAGAGCGCCAGCCACGATTTCCGCAGCAGATGCGCTGCCTTTATTCACAAGTACTACGAGTGGGATATCCAGAAGCCTACCCTGCCGGTTGACATCATAAGTCTGCTTCGTGCCATCACTGTTGACTTGAGATACAATAGTACCTTTCCCCACAAATTCGCTCGCGATAAAAACCGACCCTTCTAAATACCCACCCGGATTATTCCGGAGATCAAAAATTAAACCCTTCAACTCACCGTTAATCTTACCCATCGCCAAAATTTCATCAACCGCCTTCGTCCAATCTTCATTCGTATGGTCACCGAAACGGGAGAGACGCAAGTACGCTACTTTTTTCGTTTGATCGAGTAATTTAACGGAATCCACACGGGATACCTCAACAATATCACCGGCCCGCTTGACCCATGTTTCTACCGACGGAACCAATATGGTATCCCGAACAATCACCAGATCCTCCGCTTTCTGGGCATTGTCATGGAGAATCGTAAGCGTCACCGTCGTCCCGCGTTTCCCCCGAATCTTCGTAACTGCCTGCGGTATGGTCCAGCCGGCGGTATCCTCATCGTTAACTTTCAGGATATAGTCACCGGCGCGGATGCCTGCTTTTTCTGCCGGCGTACCTTTCAGCGGCGCAATGACCATGACGCGGCTTTCCTTCATGCCCAATTGAGCTCCGATTCCCTCAAACTCCCCTCCCAGATCTTCTTTAAACTCCTTATTTTCTTTTGGAGGAAGGAAGGTTGTATAGGGATCACCGATAGAAGACACCATTCCGCCAATGGCACCCCAGACCATCTTCTGGCTGTCCAAAGTCGCCGCGTCTATGTAGTATCGTCCCAACCGTTGCCAGACATCCCAAAAAAGAGAAAAATCGACAGTACTGCTTGTTCCCTTGGGGGATTCCTGATTGATGACGATGCGCTTGTCAGGCGTTACGTTGACACCCACCCGTCGCTGCCCCAAATTATACCCAACACCCCCGGCAAGAAGAAGAAAAGCGAAAATGAGGACGTATTTACGGATAGTAGAGAATGGCAGGATCGTCATGTTAGGCACGGACCACAAACGGCAAAAGTGCTATAAATCGGGCTTTTTTAATCTCCTCGGTCACTCTCCGTTGGTGCGTACTGCAGATACCGGTCCGCGACCGGGGATTAATTTTTCCCCGTTCCGTCACGAATTTCATAAGGACACCAACTTCCTTGTAATCCGGATTTGTATGCGCTTCACAAAACCCACAGTTTAAGGCTACCGGGCGAAGTTTTCTCTGAAATCTGTTTGATGGTCTCATAGTATATCTTTATATTTTGTCATCCCCGACCTGATCGGGGATCCAGTAAAAACCTTCACTGGATTCCCGCCTACGCGGGAATGACAGATCACATATTAAAATGGTATATCGTCCGGATTGACTTCTTCTTTTCCCTCCGGTTTTCCCTCTGGTTGAGTGACCGGAGCAACTTTATCATCCGTAGCCTGTTTGACGGTCGGCTGGGCGACTGCTACCTGTGCAGTTGAGCCTGCCTGACCCGCTTCGCCGCCAGCCTCGTCGAGTCTAGGCGGGCGAGGCGAGTCGAGTAAAATCATATCTTCGATGACGACTTCCGTCGTCGTCTTTTGACTGCCGTCTTGAGCCTGCCAGGTTGCTGTCCTCAGCCTCCCTTCAACATATATCTTTCTACCTTTAGTAAGAAGCTGACTACAAATTTCAGCGAGTTTATTCCAGGCAACCACCCGATGGAATTCAACCTCTTCCTTCTTCTCACCGGCTTCCGTCGTCCAATACCGGTTTGTCGCCAGGCCAATCGTACATACTGCAGCACCCGTAGGGGTATACCGGAGCTCCGGATCACGGGTCAGGTTACCGATAAGTTGTACTTTATTTAAGCTTCTTGATGCCATACCAGGTAGTGAAATTTCGACCTTTGCCTTTTACGCTTTTTTGAAATCTCACGCTCCTTTCATTAAATAGTGTTCTCATTATATCCAAGTAGCCTATCGTCGACACCGGCAAAGAAAAAGCGTGTCGAAATTCTACTACCTGGCATACTTACTTTACGGTCAATAAAAATCTCAACACCGCGCTCCCCATACGCGTTTCTTTCTCTAGTACATCTGATTTCAAAGACAGAGCTTGAAGTGTCACGAGTACGTAGGTGCCTTCGCTCGCTTTCTCAATGGGGTAGGCGAGCTGACGTTTGCCCCATATCGTAAGAGACGTGATGGTAGCCGTCATTTTATTGACCATTTTTTCAACGATCTCCCTGGCTGATTTTTCTGTGACTTCAACCTCCGGCCGAATGATCACCATGAGCTCGTAATCACGCATAAACGCCATAATATCATGCTCCGATCTTAAATTCAACGACCTCTCCATCCTGCAGACAATAGTCTTTCCCTTCACTTCTCAGTTTTCCTGATTCACGCGCTCTCTTCCATCCTACAAAATCCTCGTACGAAACCACATCCGCTTTGATAAACTTCTTTTCAAAGTCCGTATGGATGACGCCTGCGGCTTGCGGAGCTTTCATCCCGCGCGCAATTGTCCAGGCACGGACTTCTATAACACCGCAGGTTAAAAATGAAATAAGTCCAAGCGTTTCGTATGCTTTTGCGATCAACCGGTCCAATCCCGACGCTTCAAGACCCAATTCTTTCAAATATGCTTTTTGTTCATCTTCGGAAAGACTGGCTAGCTCCGCTTCAATCTTGGCGCTTATCGTGAGTATGTCATTCCGGCCTCCGAGCCGGAATCCATTTTCCTGGATCCCCGCCTTCGCGGGGATGACAGTCTCCCTTGTCAATTGTTGCTCGGAAACATTAGCGACGTATAACACTGGTTTCATGGAAAGAAGGTGCAAATCGCGGATCTCCCGGCTCTGTTCATCCGTGAGTCCAGCATCACGGGCAGGAATTCCATAATTAAGTGATTCAGAGAGTTGTTGGACCACCTTACTTTTTACTTTTTGATTTTCCAGGGTTTGAAGATCAGCCAATATGAGTTCCGTCTCGATGATCCCGGCGTCGCGCTCGGGATCCACTTCTCCGGCGACATGGACGACAGACGGGTCATCAAAATACCGCAGCACATTGACAACGAGATCTACTTCGCGGATGTGGGAGAGAAATTTGTTGCCCAACCCTTCGCCCTCGCTTGCACCTTTCACAAGTCCCGCAATATCCACAAATTGCACCGTCGCGGGAACGAGGGGCGGAAGTTTATCCATCTTTTCTTCCTCCTTGGTAATTTCCGCTAATTTCTGAAGCCTTTCGTCCGGCACAGGAACTACCCCAATATTTGGCTCAATCGTGGTAAAGGGATAATTAGCCATCTCTGCCACTTGTTTCTTAAGAAGCGCATTAAATAAAGTAGATTTTCCAGCATTAGGAAGACCTACGATCCCGACTTTGAGATTCATATGCTTGACAAAAACTGTTAAAATGTTAAACTTATCTCACAAAAGACGAGGGAGAGACCGTAAGGCTCGAGCTCGTTTTTTTACGTTTTTGGTACCAATACGTTGATCTTTTTCAACTGCACAGCCGCAAAGAACATAGAGTTCCGTCTTTTTGTCAAGAGGATTGGCTACACCGGATTCATCAACAAATAAATCGAACTGTCTCATGAGGAGAATTGTAACATGGGGAAGCAGACATCGGTAGCATTAAACAGCGTGCTTTTTCCTGCGTTTGGCAGCCCGACTATCCCGACCTTCAGATTCATGAAGGAATTGTAGCAGATGAAAGGTTGAAACGGTAGGATTCTTAGAGGTTAGACTTTTCAGTAGACTTTGTGGTATATTTCAAAAAATATGAATACTATGTATCCCTGTGAAGTAGGCATACATCGCATTGAAGAGGAAGCTGGTGCGGGTTTAAAATTGCAATTAGATCGAGAAGCTAATTCCCGCCAAGGAGAAATTCCAGCGGGTACATATGATTTTTCCTACCCGTGCGCTTTATTAAATGAGGGCTGCACGAGAGTATGCACTGCAAGAATAACTCTCACTAAACCTGCAATGCCCTATACTCCTCCATTAAACGGTGAAAACTTAGTTTTCGATTGGGGTGGCGAATGTGTTATGCAATCTTCTCCAAATCTTCCCCGATAAAAAAACGCTTGACAGAAGAAGGCCTACGTGGAACAATTGGGGAGTGAAAAAGAAACAAACCGCGAGCAGCTTCCCCTACTTTTTCGGAAGTGTCATACTCATCATAGCCGCAATTGTAGTAACGGCGATCCTTAATCGTACCACCTCAGACAAACCGCAGGATGTCCGCGCTCGAGCAAGCGTCACCTCCCTGATGCGCTTGACCGCAATCGTTTCTGCAATCGATGAAGCGGCCGGTACAATCACCGTCAACGGTATCCAATTTGCAAGTTCCGCACCCGCAAATCTACAGGCACTCGCATCGCAAGGCGGTGAGTGGACGGTTACTGCTGTAGGCAATACAAACCTTGCTAACGTACGACCCGGTGCGCGTGTAGAACTGCAGGTAAACCCCTCCTCCTTCAACATCGCTGAGCGTTCTCTCACTGCGGCATCCATTACCGTTTCGCGCTAATTCGTACACCTTCCGGAGTATCTTCCAGCACATACCCTTTCGCTTCTATAGCCTTGCGTACCGCATCTGCTTCATCAAACTTTTTCTCCCGGCGAAGCGTTTCTCTTTGTTCAAGAAATTTCTGAATATCTCCCGAAATTTTTTCCTGAGTCCTAAGTCCTAAGTCCTGAGTCAATCTAAGTCCCAACACCTCATCAAAATCTATCAAAAGATCGTATTTATCCTGACTCGGAATATTAGACTTGACTACTTCCCACGCCACCGCCAACGCTTGAGGCATATTGAGATCGCGGGCTAAAGCATCACCAAATTTCTGTCGATACGCATCTACCTTCTCCAACTTCTCATTTGATAATGATGTGCGTGAGACGTAGGACATAAGACGTAAGACGTAAGCACGAAGTTCATTCAGTGCATTCTGTGCGGCAGTCAGAGCTTCCCACGTAAAATTCATAGGCTTTTTATAATGAGCGGTAAAATAAAAATACCGTAACGCGATGGGGTCAAACATCTTTTCCATCACATCCTCAACAGTAACAATGTTACCCAAGGATTTACTCATCTTGGTGCCATCAATCATGAGATGTCCATGGTGGACCCAGTAACGGACGAACTGCTTGCCCGTCGCTCCCTCACTTTGGGCAATCTCGTTGGGATGATGGACCGCAGTATGTTCGATGCCGCCGGTATGGATATCAACCGTATCGCCCAAATACTTCATCGCCATCGCCGAACACTCGATATGCCAACCCGGAAATCCATCGCCGAAGGGCGAATCCCAGTGCATGACGTGATCCTCAAATCGCCCAACCCGCTTAAACCAAAGCACGAAATCTGCAGGATGCTTTTTCTGTTCACCGGTGTTCACACCCTCACGGACAGCTACGTTCTTCTCCTCAAGGTTTTGACCGAATAACGTTCCGTATCCCGCAAACTTCGTCACGTCAAAATAGACCGCCTCCGGCGTATCGTACGCGACGCCTCTCGCCATTAATTTCTCAATAAGGGCAACCTGTTCGGCAATATGCTCGGTCGCTTTACAAATCACGGTCGGACGAAGGATGCCCAGCTTATCCATCGAGTCATAAAAGTTTTTGGTGAAGAACTCAGCCACTTCCCACACCGTCTTCCCCATTTTTTTAGCGCCTTTCTCCAGCTTGTCCTCTCCCTCATCCGCGTCGCTCACTAAATGTCCGACGTCCGTCACGTTCTGTACATGCGTGACGTCGTAGCCAAACCGCGTCAGTGTGCGCCTAAGAATATCATCCCCTACATACTTTCTCCCATGCCCGATGTGGCTATAGTCATACACCGTCATGCCGCAGGTATAAAGCCCAACCTTCGACGGATGCAAGGGAATAAAGTCTTCAAGGGATTTGGTAAGGGTATTATAAAGTTTCATATTGATCATTATCGCACATCCAAGAGACGTCGCAAGCGGGAGATGGCCGGGCTAGCTCCGGCCAAAACTCCCATCTCATCACGATCCTCCCACTTGCGGAGCTAAATAGAACGCCAATCCTGCAAGGGAATGCTCTTCGGCACCATAAACTGTCGTCTGTCGAAATTCATCGGCTAACGCCAATTTATCTTCCGCGGAAATTCCTTCCAGCAATGGCTCTATGCTTCTTTGGTATGCTGCAAGTAAATTCTTATCTGGCATGGATACGTATGCTTCCGCTAATGCAGCAACAAGACTTGTTCGTTGTTCGTCTTCCATAATTTTTCACCTCCTTTCCTGGCTAAAAAGCCATAAAAAGACCTCCCCTTCGGGAGGTCGTCTTGTTAGCCTGGATCTTCGGTGATTACATCATCAAGCGCACAGCACGAACTCCCCAACGGGGTATGCTCGTGCAACAACAATATGATGAATATGTCATAAAATGATTCCTATCCACTCCTAAACCTTCCTTGCAGAAGATTTACGCGAAGAGCCACGATCAAATAGCTTAAAGGCTATATACACAAGCGAAACGGCGATCAAAAAAACTGATGTCGTGACGATAAGATTCGCATTGAAATTCCAAAAGTCAAAATTGTTCATATACGTCTCCTTTCTAGTCGAAAGGATATCCACAAAAATAGTGTACCAGCCAACAGATCCACCGTCAACAGCCAAAGCTCACGGACCCCACTAATCGGTAAAAAATTTGGCACAATGAATACTAAACCGAACCACCCAGCTGAAAGATTGACTGCCAGTGCAGCTAGTGCGCCATAAGCCGCATGGCGATCTTTTATACTGGAATACAGTCTCATACGATGCATATTACATAATCATAAAAGCCATTGTCAAAAGCTAGTCTTCCCCAGTCAATAATGGTACTGAACGAAAGGGTATATCTAATCGAAAAATGGTACTGAAATC
>JBBTUC010000031.1:0-1080 GCA_038078675.1 Patescibacteria group bacterium | reverse complement strand
AATGGAGACACATCAACAAGCCAACGATCAATAGTCGTTGATTCTTGGGATGGTAACCTGTCGGTTAAGAGCGATTTTGTAGACAGTGGGTATAAAGGAGAAGGCGAATATAAAGCAAAAGTAGGGTTTTACTATATGACGTCAGGGGGAAATCTCTCGTCTGTTAATTGGACGAGTAATAATGTCACTGTTTCGTTGAATGAACCGGATCCAACTCCTACATCTACCCCTACGTCTACTCCCACCCCGCAACCAACAGCAACGCCAACCCCCACACCGACGCCCAAACCCACCGCTACCCCCACACCAACGCCTCCTGCGAAGCAGGACCTTGCTCCGCAAGGGACGCCAACCCCTACCCCCACACCAACTCCTACGGAAATAGCAGAGGAAACGCTTGAAGCGACACCGATGGTGTTGGGGGAAAGTGTCACCAATGAGGAGTCGTTGCCCACCGTGTACACGCAGAACCATTCCTGGAAGCCCCTCGTCATCTCCCTGCTTCTCGTGGCGACTGGGTTGGCAATCTTATCCGGTTTTTACACATGGAAGATCGCCAGAGAGAAGTATTTATCTGATATACTGAATAAATGAAGTTTATTGCGGTTTGGCTTCCGGTCATCGCTTGGATGGCGGTCATTTTTTTCTTATCCGGGAGGTCAAGTGTTCAGGTAGCCGAAGAGCCACTCATTAACTTTCTTTTTTTCAAGACGCTCCACGTGATAGAGTACGCCGTTTTGTTTGTTCTGTATTTCCGCGCGTTGAAAAATGCGGTGGGAGCATTTTTATTGACACTTTTATATGCCGCAATTGACGAGATCCATCAGATGTTCGTCCCAACCAGAGAGGGGAGGCTCCGTGATGTTATAATTGACGCTATCGGAGCGACCATAGCATGGATATCAATCAATCAATTACTACCTCGAGCCCCCGGGAAACTGCGCGCATTGGCCAAGAAATGGGAAATAGGATAAGGAGGCGTCGGGGACACGCACCAGTTCATTGTCTCTATGGGGAACTTGGGAGCGGGAAGACCACGTTTGCTCAGGGGTTTGCGAAAGGATTAGGGATCACTACCCG
>JBBTUC010000030.1:0-8735 GCA_038078675.1 Patescibacteria group bacterium | reverse complement strand
ATCTCCACAACTGCGTCCGCGATAAATAAGAAAAATTGAAGCTTTGTATTTTGATTGGTAGTATTTATAGCCCATACCTTAACGTAGGCGACGTCGGTGTTGGGGATTTTTGCCAGTCCCTGCTCCAAAAGCTGGCCTGACAGAGTCGCCTGGCCGCCTAAAAATGTCTCGATCGGAATGCTCGCCGGCCGCTTCGTCCTCCGGAGTTTCAGAGAAAAGCTTCCGTCCGGCGCGGTAACCACGGTCCAGGCGCCGTCCTGTGTTGTCTTCCATGACGGGGGAGTCGTGAAGGAAAATCCGGGGCCGGTTTTTGTCGTGCCATCGGTAATGACGGGAGTTGCCGATGTGCTGGCAGTGCTTCCCAAAAATCCCTGATAATTTTGCTTGATAACCGCATCATCAGGGGCAAGGGCGAGCGCTTTTTCAAATGTTGTTTTGGCAGCTTCGTTTTGGCCGGTCTGGGCGTAAAAGATAGCGAGGCGATGGATAAATTCCGGGCTATCCGGTGGCCCCACGTCTATGGATTTGGCAAATGCCTGGTAGGCTTTTTCCGGTTGTTGAATTTGTGACCAATAATCTCCTAATAGTTGGTACGCCGCCGCGTAGTCATTGCGGAGAAGCCTATACGCGTTTTTGTAATTCCGTTCCAGATAATAGGGCGGTTTACCAAAGGAGACGTTTGCAAGGATGGTGTCATCCGGAAGTTCCGGGCTTCCCTTCGGGACAACTTTAAGAAGGAGTCCGTGGGGGAGTAAATCATATTTTTTCGTGTGGTAATTTCCGTCGCGTGTCCCGGCAACAACACTGTCCCGAAGAAGAAGTGGCGTCACGAAGACTTGTTTTTTAGGATTATCGGTAACGAGGCTATCGACCGCATCGGTAAACTCGTCGACGCTTTTATATTTGATGATTGAGGAAGTCGAGGCGCTTATCGTGATATCGGTGTTGAGGGTAAGGTTTTTCCGGTACCAGTCAAAGATATAAAACATATTGCCTGTCACCGGTATGATATCTTTTCGAAATTTCGTCACTTCGTGGGTGTAGGCCGTGAGAGAGTTAAAGAAGTCGCCGCCGCCTACGATGATCGCGCCTTCCGGAACGTTTTTGTAAAGATTGTTGGCATAATCATCGGCATAGGTGAATTTGGAATGGTCAAGGATCGGATACCAGAAAAGGAGGGGGAGAAGACTCAAGGCAAGTACCGCGATCTTCAGTTTGTCATTGCGAGGAGATCCCTCGCTGTCATTGCGAGCGAAGCGAAGCAATCTCCTTCCAGAGCCGCTCGGGACAGGCTCCGCAATCCCATGCTGGTGTGAGATCGCCACGCCGTCGGAACGGTCTCGCGATGACAATAGTACGAAGTCCACTCCCATCCCCATCCATACCGCCATTACCACCCAACTCGTGATCATCCAGCTTTCCTGATTGCCTCCGTAGTAAAGGACGACAAAAAGCATATTTGTCCCGGCGATGGCCGCAAGCATGCTAAAGGCAAAGACGTTTTTCCGGATCATCTGCCACGCGCCGATAACAACGAGCGGAAAAAGAAGTGGAGTAAATTGGAAAATGGCCAGGTGCCAGTAATGGAGAAAACTTTCCCAAAAAATAATCGGCTGGCCGGTAAATCCGTTGATGGAGTTGGTTTCCGGCTCGTAGATGTTGAGGCCCGCGCCGAATAAATGCTTGGTGATGCGTTCCCAATTTACCGGATCGCCCCAATTGACAAATGGGTGGCTGGCTGCGCGGATGGGCAGATAGCTGTAGATGGCGATGAATCCGAGCAGTGTCATTGCGAGCGCAGCGAAGCCAAGTACAGGACTGTACCTGGCGAAGCAATCTCTTACAGTAAGATTGCTTCGTCGCCTTTGGCTCCTCGCAATGACAAGTATTCCCGGTATCACGGCTACGATAGTCGGGTTTAAACCCGCGCCAACGCCCAGCAAGAGTCCGATGAGCCACCACTTCGGCTTTTCCTGCCAAGCGATAAATAGTATGAGGAATAGCGCGAAATTTGTGACCGTATACGTTTCTACATTATTTGCCTGTTGCCAGAGGCCGTAGGAGAAGGCTAGAGCGATGGCGGCAAACAGCGCCGAGCGGCGTGAAGAATACTTTGCAACCATTCCGTAAACCAATAGCACAATTCCCACTGCCGAAAGCTGGGAGAGAAGCTGGAGTCGCGATACCACAGTTCCCCAGGGGATTTTCGTAAATACATTGGCAATCAGAAGATATGCCGGGAATCCCGGCGGGTTGGGGATACCCAACGTATTGGCTGCTGCGGCAATCACGCCGCTATCCACCCAGCCGATGGTGGGGGATGCAGTCAATCTGTAGACAACAAGAATAAGTACAGCAATTCCCAAAGTGATGGATATCATATATACTATAATAGACGTTGATTAAATTATTATATGACAAACTTTCACGAACACAAGCTTTGGCAGGAATCCTATGTGGCGCTTATGGATCTTGAGAATTCTGACATTGCTCCTTCTGCCAAAGAAGTTGCCGCTACCATTGCCGATAGTCTCACACGCGCTGATCGTCGGATTGCCCGTGAGCTTTTACAGGTTGCGGTGGGGCTTGTTGCTAAAACCCGCACCGAGCTTGCCGTTGCCTGGGGCAGGGGACTTATGGACGATGAGATGTTTAAAAAGCTTGACGACAAGTACGCCGCACTTTCTTCCTCCTTGCAATCTTTCCGGTAACTCTTTTAAACTATGTTGAGTCTGTCATTCCCGCGTAGGCGGGAATCCAGGTTTTTTAAGATGGATCCCCGATCAGGTCGGGGATGACATGATTACTTTAGAATTATATGACTGATGTGACACCTGCTATTTTTATCGACGACTTTGAGATACTCAAGAGCCAGATCGCCGCTCTTTCACCTCACATCCCGTGGATCCAACTCGATCTTTCCGACGGCACGATGGTGCCGGCGGTAAGCCTCATGGATATGGAGAAGCTTAAAGCAATCATTGCCATATACCCCGGGACTTTTTTTGAAGCGCATCTCATGGTTGATAATCCGGCCAAGTATCTCAAGCAGCTTGCCGACAGTGGATTTAAACGTATTATTGCGCAAATAGAGTGTTCGGATCCGCGGGTTTTCCTTGACGATGCGGCGCTTGAGAGCGTAGAAATTGGACTCGCTCTGGATGGGGCAAGTGAGATCGATATCTTGGAGCCGTTTATGGAAGAAATCGATACGGTCGTCATTATGACGATAGAAGCCGGAAGCACCGAAAGTCCATTTCTCCCGGAGTCTGTAGAAAAAATCAAAAGTTTGCGCCACCATTTTCCGGATTTAGCAATCGTTGCGGAAGGGAATATTGATGAGAGGAATGCTAAACTTCTCTCCGACGCCGGCGTCACACGTCTGGTAATCTCCAGCGATACGCTTCTGAAAGATTCAGCTGGTATAGTTCAAAAACTAGAACAGTTGACACGCGGAGTATAATAGATGTGTTATGACTCTCGAGACAGAAGAATCAGTTCGGGCGGCTCAAATTGCTAATGTGATGAGGTTAGCAGAATTAGCCAGAAAAGATCCGGTCGTGTTACTTCAATCAGATAAGTATTCTCCAGAGAATCGCGCTGCTGCACAACAATTGATCCAGTATGAAGATAAAGAACAGCCAGTTCCATGGGGAGAAGTATTGTTACAAATGGATGAAGCAGTGAAGGCTCGATCGGCGTAATAAGGCGAATCATAATGATACAATGACTGGAACTACAAATATTAGAAAGAAGCTACTTTGATTGATAATTTTCTTGATAGGAAAACAGCTCGGAGTAGAAATTCATTTCGCGCTTCGTAAATCTTCCATAATCTCAACCGCCTTTGATGTTCCGATGCGGTGGGCGCCGGCTGCGAGAAATCCTCTTGCTTCTTCCATCGTGTCGATGCCGCCGGCGACTTTGATTTGGGTGCCAATTGTCCCGCGAAGCGGGATCCTGCTCCGCAGGACTTCTTTGACCAACCGAACATCGTTTAAGCTTGCGCCCCGCGGTCCCATGCCGGAACAAATTTTTACGAAATCCGCACCGGAGGCCAGTATCGCTTCTGCCGCGCGTTTTATCAGGAATTCTTCATCGATCAGAAGTAATCCCGTCTCGATGATGAATTTGATCACGATATCCGGTCGCGCCATTCGGGTACTTTGCACGATTGCCAGGAGCTCCTCCCGGTACTGCCCGAAGCCGCCTTCGGTAAGGAGAAGCCCATTGTTGGGCACGATATCCAGTTCGTCGGCCCCTAATCGGATGGCCTCGCGGGCCGCAAAAATTTTCATCTCCAGCGTATCCTGTCCCAATGGGAAAGAGAAGGCCGTCCCGACTTTGGCTTTCCCCATAAGTTCTTCTTTAGCGATAGCAATGTAACACGGGTTGACGAATGCCCCGTTAAATCCGTATTTCAACACACTTGCGCAAATATTTTTGATATCCTCCGGCGTCGCACCCGCGTGATGGTTAGCAAGGTCGAGTTTGTTTGCGATATCCAGTATCATGTATACTTACAGTATAGTAAAAAATAGGGAAGGTGTATACCGATTGAATTTACACGTATGGATATGCCTGATAGCAAACGACACTCGTTCAATTTCGTTCCTGGTTCATCGGCTTACGAAATATATATCGGAAGAGTTGATAATGAAATTGATGATGGTGGCGCCAAATTTAGAAAAAAACTCGCTGCGCTTGCCAGAATCACCGAAGGTGAACTTCATGATCTTCTTAAGTCATACAGCACTGCAGAAATTGAAGCAGCTATAGCGGAAAGGGATGCTCAAGAATCTCAATCAGGCCAAGCTGACCCGGATAAGCCGAAGGAACCCCAAACTTTTGGTTGGCTTGATGATTGGCAACGAGCAAAGGATGAAAGGGAAGAAAGAAATTCAGGGGAGTAAGATATGAAACATTACCCCCACCTCTTCCTCGCTGGGACGTTTGATGGGCTGCATGCCGGGCACCGGGTCATCCTTACCCGGGCGTTTGAGGTAGGGGAGAGAGTGACGATTGGGTTGACCTCGGATGAGTTCGTCAAAAAGTTCAAAGTGCAAAGGGCAAAGTGTAAAGTGAGAACGTACGAAGAACGAAAAAAAGTTCTTGAACAATGGCTTAAAAAAAATAATAAATACGCATTAATAATTCCCATCGACGATCCTTATGAACCTGCGGCGAGCATGAAGGATTTGGATGCCCTCATCGTGACGCGAGAGAATCGAAAGACCGGAGAGCGTATTAACGAGCTGCGACAGGGCCTGGCCTTGTCACCACTCACCCTCATTGAAGTGCCGATGGTGGCGGCTGAAGATGGTAAGCCGGTATCTTCGACCCGTATGAGAAACGGAGAGATTGATCATTATGGTAAACTCATCATGCCCGAATCCATGCGGGGGGTTCTTGGGAGGCCATTGGGGAAGGTAATCAAAAACTGGATCCCCGATCGGGTCGGGGATGACATAACCACGATTACGGTGGGAGATATCGCAACCAAAACACTTCTTGATGCCGGCATTACGCCGAAGCTTGCAATTATCGACGGTAAAGTTGGCAGGAAACCATTTCATGAAACTGTTGATCGCCTCCAGCCTCAAAGGGTCTCACCCTTCGAGGCTAAAACCGTGAAAAGTGGGCCGGGGTTTATTGGCAGGGAAGCTGTGGAGGCAATTGAACATTGTTTTTCGTCTTACGTCTTACCTCTTACGTCTTACGTCATTCTCGTTGACGGGGAGGAAGACCTCCTTGTCCTTCCGGCCATCCTCCATGCACCTTTAGGAAGTATCCTTTATTACGGGCAACCAGGCGAAGGACTAGTTGAAGTGAAGATCACAAAGCCATTAAAAGAAAAGGCGCGTTTACTCCTTGGTCAATTTTTCTCTTGATTGGTAGTATTTGTAGTATTGGATTATTTGATGATTGGTAGTATTGTTGAGGTATGGCAAAGTATGTACCGGATGTCAAAACGCAGCGGTGGGTAGTGATTGCCCCCGGCCGGACGAAGCGACCATCCGACGAAGTGACAGGGCCTGGCCCTGTCAATGGAGTGTGCCCGTTTTGTACGAGCAATGAATCGATCACGCCGCCGGAAGTATTCCGGATCGGTGAAGGGCCGAAAGATGGTCCTGGTTGGCAGGTCCGTGTGGTACCCAATCTTTTTCCCATTACCGATATCCACGAAGTCATCATTCATAGTCCTGATGATATTCATGATCTGGAAGAACTCCCATTGGATCAGGTAGTCCGCGTCATGGAGGCCTATCGGCAGCGGTATCGTACCCACCAGGACACCGGACAGGTCATGATATTTTGTAATCACGGCCTTCATGCCGGCGCAAGTCTCGGACACCCGCATAGCCAGCTCGTGGTCGTACCCAAGCAAATTAATCTGGATACACTCTCCCGGGAGCCACTGGCAAATATCGTTGAAGAAAACACGTTTTTCCGTACGTACTGTCCGGATTTTTCCCAATGGCCGTATGAAGTCTGGATTGCACCGAAAGGCGTGGGGATGAAATTTGGGGATCTTACCGATGAGGAGCTACCGGATTTGGCTGCCGTCCTCCAAAAAGCGCTCCAGCGCATTAAAGCAGTATTCGATGATCCAACTTCCGTCATTCATCACGGAGAAATGCCATTTGGGTATAACTTTTATATTTATCATGGGGTAAATTGGTACATCCGCATCATCCCGCGTTTCATCCACCGCGCAGGGTTTGAGTTGGGGACGGGCCTCAACGTCAACATCGTCGATCCGGCGGAAGCATCTCTTCGGCTTCGTTCAGGGTAAACTATAGCTTTTTACACCGCGCCCTTTTGCTGCATTCCGAGGAGCCACAGGACGGCTTCTTTTTTGTACCTGCGGTCTCCCCTAGAGTTGATGCGGATCGCCGGGAGCTTGCCGCGTTTGCCCCAACGTTTGATCGTGAGCGGAGACACGCGTAAAATTTTTGCTACTTCCCGGACGGTTAATAGTTCCGGCCATTCATCACCAAAAGACATAGAACCTCCTGTTCATTGGGCAAGGGGATATATCATTATCATTCGTAACGGTACACCCGCGGTCAAACCTTGTCAAGAGGGATCAAAGACGTGCAGCCAGAAAGATATAGATTAAATATTTTTGAGGTAGTAGACTGCATGGAATAATATATGACTGAAAAAATAGGATATTATCTTCGGACAAGACAAGACCCCCACAAGAATAAGGAGCATTGGCTTCAATGTCCGAGCTGTGGAAAATTCGGAAGGGTGAGGTTTAGTGGAGTGCCGCTAACGGAGACACCGGCGAATGGAAAACAAGTTATTTTACATGGAAGTACCCGCCTCGCTGTTGATTGGTATCTCATTTGTCCTCACTGTGATCGGGATGTACCCATACCGGCCCCGACATTTCACTGATTATGTGGTGTGGATAATTTTTGGATACGGGAATTGTTTGTGCGACATGAAAGAGATAATGAATTTATATTTCAGATAGTTAGCATATCCGTATGTTGTCATTGCGAGGAGATCCCTCACTGTCATTGCGAGCGAAGCGAAGCCAAGTACAGGACTGTACCTGGCGAAGCAATCTCTCATGACAATTCGGGACAAGCTCCGCAATCTCACATTGATATGAGATCGCTTCGCCCCGCCGCGGCGGGTTCTCGCGATGACAAGAGTGCGTACGTCCTGAAGGTCGTCAGTATTTTATAGCCTTTAGTTTGAGAAATGGTTACCTTATGGTCTGAAAATAAAATGTACCCAAAATTGCTGAAGCTGGAGTCATAAGAACATTATTAGTGTTCAATATGAGGACTACGATTATAGTAGAGCCATGAATGTTGTTGACTGTCAAAATTTATATGGTGACGTAATACTATAAGAAATCGTAACTCTATCAAACACCTGCAACCTATAAGAATATTCCTATATAACATGTTGGCAAACATTCACGGAGAGCGCTATGGGCGAGCGGATAATGCTCGGAAATACCCGCCTGGCGGCAACGTGGTTAGCAGGCTCACGCGGAGAGCGCTACGTCAAGCTCTTTAAAAATGACTTCGCCAGATGCCCCAGGATGGCTTAATTACAAAGAACCCCCCGCCACGGCGGGGGGTTCTTTGAATTTATTTCCTGTCATTCCCGCGAAGGCGGGAATCTAGTGTTGTATTATATCTGGATCCCCGATCAGGTCGGGGATGACGGAAGACCGTCACTTTAGTTCGACTTTTGCCCCAGCTGCTTCTAGCTTCTTCTTGGCCTCTTCTGCTGCTCCCTTATTGACCGCAGTCAATACTTCTTTGGGTGCGGATTCGACTAAGGTCTTGGCTTCCTGCAAGCCCAAGGTGGGGACGAGCTCGCGGACTGCTTTGATGACGCCGATTTTATTGGCGCCCATTTCAGAAAGGACGACATTAAATACTGTCTGTTCTTCGGGGGCATCAGCTCCGCCCGCCTCGCCGCTCGCGCTTCCAGCTGCTTGCCCGGCCGGAGCGGCAAAGCCGCTTAATGGCTGGGCTGAAACTCCGAATTTTTCCTCCAGTGCCTTCACGAGATCTGCTAGATCCAACACCGTCATTTCTTCAACTGCTTTAAGAATTTCGTCTTTTGTTAACTTTGCCATAATTTAACACCCCCTTCCATTGGTTGTCATTGCGAGGAGTCTTACGACGAAGCAATCTTTATTAAGAGAGATCGCCACGCTTCGCTCGCGATGACAGATTAGTTTGTCTTTTTTTCCTTTA
>JBBTUC010000029.1:0-1680 GCA_038078675.1 Patescibacteria group bacterium | reverse complement strand
ATACTCAACCGGTGAGGGTTCAAATGCATCATTTTTTTGTGCCAACTGACGGATGGCTGCCACAACAGATCCGTTGGAAGGTGCCGTCCGGTACCTGCCGTTGGGCTGGCCGTTTTGACGGGGACGATTACGGTTCGTTTGCTGCCGATGGGCGAAATATGGTCTCATATACAAATAATGAGATTAAACATATACAACTGCTTAACTTACGGAAAATACTATGAAAAGAGGGACAAGATAGGGATTCAATAAAATAATGAAGTCTATGTAGCTATCTTTTTCTGTATCTCTTCAGATACTAATCCAAAGTAAGCAGATGTACATGTTCAATCTGCAATAAAAAATAGTATACCAGACCCGTTCTCAAAAGTCAATGACAACTATAGGATTTGTCATTCCCAAGCAATAATGTCCTATGAATTCCCAAGCGATTTTGTCCACCCCATGGTGTAGGCAAGTTCCTCTCCCTTGTAGAAAATACGGATGACGCCGTTGATACACTGGTGGACCGTAACCACTGCTTTGGTAAATGAGATACGCGTCTTCGACGGATGCAGAAGATATTGGGTTCCCTCAAAGGAGATGGTATTGTCATTTTTTACCACTCGTTCTTCCTGTATGGAGAACACAAGATCGAGATTGATATGATTTGGTACGGATCGATACGCTGGAATGGGATTGGCAGCGGCCACCATGAACCGATGGTTAAACATTGCCACCCAGCACTTCAGGAACCGATTGCCGCCTTCAATGGTAGTAATCTTTTCAAGTGCAAGTTCTTTGACCAGTCGATCTTGAAGGGTTTCAAAGAGACGTTCAATTCTCCCTTTTGCCTGGGGAGACATGGCAAGGATGAGGGTTGATCCAATTTCTTTGATTGCCCGGACAATTTGGGTCTCATCATAGATTCCTGAGAGTTGGACATGAATACTCTCATGCCGAGTCGTTTTGAAATGGGACGCACGATCAACATAAAAGGCGGTTGATATTCCCTTGGTTTCTCCAATGGTTTTCATCGCCTCCATATTCTGGAGTGTCCCGTCGGATGAAAAAAACTTGGCAAATACGACCTCGTTGGTGGCATCATCAATGGATGCAACAAGAGAACACAAGACGCCGGTTCCGAACCAATCATGGATCGAGGTGTCTTGCTGAATCAACATCCCTGATTGTGGCTTGCGGTCGCGCCGTTCGTAGCGGCGCGGACTCCGGTGTTTTCGTTGAGGGAATCCATGAGCATGGAAGAGAGAACGCAAAGACTCTCGCGTTATTGCTATGTTTTCATGCTCCATGAGCATGTCGCGGAAATGGAGACAGTTGAAGCCATAGTATTTAGCTTCATAGAGTCTGACGATCCGATCGACTAACGCCGGAGCACGTTTGTTCCAGGGAGATTTCCCTGTGTTCCCATGGACCATTCCGGAAACGCCTTGCGCTTGAATCTTCTGCTTCATCCTCCGCACCTGACGAACGGATTTTCCCAACAACTCCGCAGCATCTTTTTCCGTGATTGTGTGTCGGACAAGCTGCTCGATGACCTGATGCCGTGCGACTTGCTGCTGCGAAAGATGTAATATATCCATGATGCTCCTTCCTCACCACACCCGATGGTGAAAAGGACAGCATAGGACATTTTCGCTTGGGAATTGCCGCAGGACAGAATCGCTTGGGAATTACATT
>JBBTUC010000028.1:0-4438 GCA_038078675.1 Patescibacteria group bacterium | reverse complement strand
CTATGGTCAAGCCGTTCCATCAGTCAAGACCGCCCTTATCTATGACGCAGCAGAGGCCATTCTAGGATCAAAAATAATCGTCGTTCGTCAGTGGAAAGAACTTCTCGCATCGTTGACTGGTATGGGGGTGCAGGATAACTCAAATTTAGGCGGCTCCGGTGGGGGAGGAATTACCACTGGTCCATTTGAGCAAGTAGCAGACAGAGTGATTTTGGCGTATGAATCGCCCAGTAATTTCCGTGAGAGAATAATAGATAGATTAAAAGACCGTTTGAGCGACGATGGATGTCTCAGTATCCATATTATACCGGCCGTGTATGCAGAAACCTCTACCGGATTAGTTTGTGGGCAGAATAATATATTTTCTTTCCTTCGTCGGGTAACCGAAGCGCCGGTCGAGACGGTTGCCAGAGAAACCAAGAGACGTATTTACACAAGCGATAAAGAGCAGCAGCGCATTACCGAATTGATTCTTAAAGAGCTCCGGCGATTGCCGTTTTTGAGTTCATCATTGAGGACGTGGGTGGCCCAAATAGGTAGAGATAGTAATGCAGGCACTGTTTCATTTACATTAAGGAGTTCTCTTCAGGGGAAGGCATATATTATCGGGAAAGATAAAATCGATATCGCAGAAGATATCACTCTACCGGAGTTAAGCCTCCTTATGGGAGAGCTTACAGAAGGAAAGCTGCTTGGGGATTCCCTCGTTTCTCGGTTTCGTTCCTCAGCGATTTATTTAGCACAGCAGTTTTCGGGGAGAGAGGAGATGCAGATTTTGGCAAACGAACTGTACCAGATAGCCTCAGGGAGGCCCATATCTCCTGATGGCATAAAGATCACTTTATCATCAGAAGAGATGAAAGAGGCGGAACAATTTTTACTTGGAGAAGACAACTATTTATATTTGTATCAGTTGTATGCCAAATACCATGCTGAGTCAACCACCGGGGATTTTGAAAGGTGGTTAGAACGGCATAGGGAAATTCTCCAATCTGTCCTCACTCGTTCACTCAATCAGATGACTGTCGAGTCTGTAAAATTGTTACGCGCGCGGTTTGTCAATGAGCTACCGATCGCACTCCTCCGGAGTGGGGTTTCTAAACTAATGCTTGCGCAGTACGCCCGACAAAAGGGTGTCGATAATGAAATAGAAATATTAAAAGATACAATTGCTCAAAAGATTCAGATTGATGAAACGAATATGCAGCTCGGTTCACTTCGAAAAAGTAATGTCGCGGCTGCAGCCATATTAGAAAAAAAAGTATTTGATACCCTGATGGGTATTTATGAAGCATACAAGCATAAAGATGAGATTAAGTCGCCTCTTTTAGCCGCATGTACAAGCCAAGCGAATTGTTTTAGTAAGTCGCTTCTCGCGGCGACAGTGTTTTTGGAACTCGGTATTCCGGTGTATGAGGGACATCTGGAGAACCACGTCAATCTTATAGTTGAATTTAGCGACGGATCGTATCGGGTGTTTGATGCCAATGGTTGGAAAGCGCATGAACTACCCGATTACCCACCCTTTTACTTCCGGACAGTCTTTACGCGTACAAGAATTACCCAAAGACTTTCGGATTATTTTTCTATACCCATAGTGGGTAGCTTGAAAATTTATGAAGAAATCTATACGAGAATATTGAAAAAACCTGTCCCGAAAAATTTTTCACTGCGGATTTCATCGCCTGAGAAGACATGGAAAAATTTTCTTGAGGCGATGTTGGAAAATAATGTACCAGGTATTACTGTATCTGAAAATGATGACGCTATTTCATTATATGAAAAAGTGGAAACTTCTGGTGTGGGATTAAGTGGGGGCATTGGGTATATTTTAAAGAATAGTCCGACGAACAATGCTCGTATGGTGGCGCGGTATGCCTTCAGGAGGTATGGGAAAAATATGGTAGCGATACGGATATTCGTAACTACTCTCATGAGTACATCTGATCCGGGTAAGCTCGATCTTGCTCTAGACATGCTCAGCCGAATGGAAGGATTGGAAGATCTTGATCCAAAAGATCACCAAGCAATAGTAGGGCTAAAAACCCTAGTATTAGAAAAAATGCGTCTTCTATCAAGCCGCAATCAATGGTGGCAAGGGCTCTGGAATAGGATTACTGGATCAGGAACCAAGAGAGGTGATCAGGAAGGCCTCGGTGGGGGAGGGGCGGAGATTGAAATTGCCGGTAAGCCCGTATTTGCTCCCTCGAAAACGCCGGGGCTGTATTCGGTTGAGGTTGAGGGGGTTTCGATCAATCGGACGGACGTTCGTAAAGGCGCGACGGTTACAGTAAACGGCGGAGAAACAGTGCGCGTGACCATCGGCAAGACGACGCATGAAGGAACGATGAAGGTTCGCAACGGGGCGTTGGTGTTTGTTGATGCTGCCAATTCGACCCAAAAATCCTCTTTCGAGGATTTTGGTATATCTGGCAAATCGATTAAAGACTGGGCTGTCAACCTTTTCCGTAGGGTACAATTTGCACCATTAAAGCTTGTATCGTTTATAAAGCAATCAGAAGGAGCTTATGGTATTGTTTATCTCGCGGAGCTTACAGATGGACGACAGGTAGCGATAAAGCAAGGAAAAAAATTTAAGAGCGATGAAAGATATATGCGAGGCGGTGGGCAACTTCTCAAAAAATTAGACGGTATCCCTAATATTCCTCGTTTTGTTGGTGATTGGATAGAGGGCTTGCCAAGTGATAGCTACGCAGTGGCGATGACAGTTGTTCCTGGTGTTTCGTTACATGACAAGACAAACGAAGAAACGAGAGAACAGAGTATTGTCCGGCTTCAGCACTTAAAAACATCAGAAAAATTGGAGATCATCAGACAGCTCGTGGCGTACATTAAGAATTTCCAAGAGCGTTTTTTCATTCATGGCGATTTGCGGCTGCAAAATGTGATGGTCTCTTATGATGAGGAAGGAAAAATTCGTGTAGGCCTTGTCGACTTTGACCAGGGTGAGATCGCATCAGATGCAAACGCATATCAACAACTTTTTCGTGAAGGAAGAAGTGTTGACGCTATCTATCTCGCTAAAATCATTATACCAGATCTATTCATCAATCAAACGTTGATTCCTCAATCTGTTAATAACTGGATCAATCAAAGTGATGTATTTAAAGTCAGTCTCCTTGAAGAGGCTCTTCGGGAAGTATCGGATACTGAGATAAAAAAGTTAGAAGAACAGAGGACTGACATGTATGGAAAGGAGCCGGCGGAGTTGCCAGTGGTGATGACACTAGGAGTACTTGAAGGCTCCGGCGGGGGAGGGGAAGGATCGATAGATACTACCGATTTGAAGACCCATACCATGATCGATGCTCAAAATAAGGTGGTGTACCAGCAGTTTATCGATGCGTTGGCAGACCAAATTCGAAAAACACCAACAGTCCCCCCGGATACAATAATTGATGTGGTGCTTGCAGAAAATGCATCGTTCCGGTCGTTTCTGGGTATTGGGGAAAACGGCGAGCGCGCTCCACCGGGGTCAAATGGATTAGCCCTCTACGAAGTCCTCGTTCAAGACATCGAAACGCTCAAAACACAACTCACTCCTGCGTTATTATCCGAGACCATATCGTCTTCCAAAACGCTCCTTCGTCTGTTAACTAGAAATTATTATGTGAATCAGGCTATCTTTTTTGTCGCAAACTTGTTTGATATCGCAACAACATATTATGCGCTGAATATCAACGGTGTTGAATCTGAAGCCAATCCGTTATTTCGAGAAGGTATGAAAAGACTTGGATTTTTACCCACCTCTTTGCTCTATACCAGCGGGACGACGTCAATGCAGATATATATTAATGTGGTGAGACGCATTTTTATACATGCGTATCCACGACATACTGATTTAATTAACTGGGTCGGAGGGGTGCTCATAAGAGCGCTCAATTTCCCTCATGTCCTAGCTCCTTTGAGCAACCTTATCGACATATCGTTGCGGACCCAACCTTCACCATCTCCAATACTTTATACGTTATCAGATATGATGACTGGCTTTTTTATTTTTCCAATAACTACTCATCCAATTTCTTACTTCGCTGGGTCCATACTGTTGAGTGTAGTACTCCCTCCATATCCGCAATTTATTTTTGATGCAAGAGACTATTTTATACAGAAACTGCGGCGCGTTGCTGGTTTTGAACAAGCAGCGGAGAAAGAAGCAGATAGCGCCGTTACTCTTCCTTCTTCCGAAGACCTCGGCGGAGGAGGAGATGGATCGTGGTGGGGCAACATTCGTTCTACCGTGGTAGATTGGTGGAATAGTGTCCGTGAGCGCTTTACCGGGAACAGCAACACTCCTGTTATTCTTCCCACACCACGAAGAGTAACAGAAGAAGATGCCGCCGGACTCGTGGGTCCGGTGCTCTTCGATCTTGCCCAAAAAGGCGGAGGGCAGATTACGGCTGATTGTACATCCGGCCAA
>JBBTUC010000027.1:0-4615 GCA_038078675.1 Patescibacteria group bacterium | reverse complement strand
AAAAACTTAGTCTAAGAATTGACCGTTTACTGTGTTGACAAAGGGGTCCACCTTAGTTGGGATAAATAAAAAAAGTCCCCCGTTTAGCGGGGAACTTTTTTAAGTGTTTATTAAAGTTAAAAAGTGTTATACCTTTTTGACATTTTTTGCACTTTGGCCTTTTGGACCATCTTCAACATCAAATTCTAGGACGTCTCCTACTTGAACTTCGTCATAGGTGACACCAACTAGATCTTTAGAATGAAAGAAAAGGTCTTTTACTTCGCCATCACGGCTAATAAAGCCAAATCCTCTATCAGTTTTCGTTTTGATTGTACCTTTCATAGTTTTTTCTCCTTTCAGTATAGGTAGTATAACACATTTTCCAGGAGTTTGATATAATTGATTTTGAGCCCCGTTCGTCTAGCGGCCTAGGACAGTGGGTTTTCAGCCCATTAATCGCCGGTTCGAATCCGGCACGGGGTACTTGACATGTTTTTAAAAAAGATACATCCAATGCTCCAAACCATAGGCATTTCTGCCGTAACGAGCTTTTTGTGCTCAATAGTAGCATTACTTTTATATTTTCGTATATTCGCTCCGCCGGGACCGGCAAACGCTCCCGCAAAGGACCCTCAGTTTGCCAAATACGAAGAAATAATCAATGACTTTTTGGATACGATACGAAACGGGCAAATAGAAGCTGCGTATAAGGAAACCTCACCATCATTTCAAAAAATATCGACGCTCGAGAATTTCAAAAAATTGATAATTGGTTATCAATCGACAGAGAACATCCCGTCTTCTCCCTGTTCTCTGACAGAATATAGTGAGCCGTTCCCCGGTACTATTAAAGATCTACCCGATAAATATATGATCGTACAGGCAAAATGTGAAGCGACGGAGAACAAGGGAATTAAGGGGTTCAATATTGAGTTTATTGATGACGAAGGTAAATCAAAAATTTCCTACATTAACGTCTATAAAGCTCCCGTCACCCATAAAAAGAATAATCAATCCGGAGATGGATCGCGTTTTCGTCAAGAATAAGCCCGCCGAGAAAGGGGTCTCTAGACTTGAGGTGGGAAAAACGATGAACATTAGCTTTATAGAATAATCGTCTTTGTTTTGTTGATACGAACGTATTTACCAATGAGATGACAGCGTTTCCGGCTGGTCAATAGAGAGGTTATCTTCGTGTCAACCTCGTCGGTGGTTAGACTTGTTGACAAAGCAATTAATCCGGACCTCCTGCGGTGATTGGCAGCAAAATCCTTTTCGTTAAATGTAACGATAATTCTGGCTTCTTTTTCTGCAATTTCAAAAACTTCCTTGTCTAGAATTCCTGATTTTTTGTAATCCTCTCTAATGTGACGGAGATTGAATCGACTATTTAATCGTACCAGCGCTTTCCTTGAGGAGATGTTCTCATCGAGAAGCAGCTTGCATTTCATGCCATGGGGCGATCAAAATTTTCCACAACTTCCTCAATTACGTCTCTAATTACGTCGACGCTTAATTGTGGATATTCCAGATGAATAGCTTCAACAGTATATCCGTCACCGCATAAATGAATGATTCTTTTGACGGGAATCCTTGTTCCTTTTACGACCTTAGTACCGCTCATTATGTCTGGGCTTGATGTTATTTGAGATGATATACTCATAATATATTTGGAGCGTAATACTAGTCTATTTGTATGTTATTGTCAACACTACTATCTATAGTATCATCGTGAATTCAATAGAATCAAGTAGTCAAAATCAAATTGAGACTACTAAATATATCCTTAGAATCACTTCCTAAAATATTAGAAGCTGTAGTGATCTGTGGTAAATATGATCTAGTTTGCGTGAACAAATTGAGGAATTTCTGTGCTAAAATCGGGTATTGGATGAATTATTGCGGTATTTAGTATTGCGGTCCGAAGCTCATCCGCCTGGTTTTATTGCTGCAATTGCCTCAATGCTTGCATGGGGGTCTTATTTTGTTCCAATGAAACGGATTAAAGAAAAGCACACCAACCTTCTTAGATTAGCGTGCTTTTGTAGTTAACTACTTTACTGAACGATTGTGTAATCTTTTGTATCGACTATACCAATCAAAATTCCATCAATCACTACTTAGAAAGGTGTTGAATTGCATAATCTGCCTCTGCTTGAGTGAACTTTTCACCAGCATCAGATGTTAATTGGTTATGAATAGCCGATGGAGACATATTCATAGTACTTTGATAGGTCTCTGCCTTAGCTAAGGCATTTGCATTCCAATCAGCTTTTACATTATCTATTGCATACTGTGCAGCTTCTGCCGAGAACTTTTCTCCAAAGTCTGATACTAGCTGATCATATACGCCTCTCTTGGACATATGCATTGTGTTGGCGTAAGAAGTAGCTTTGTTGAGAGCGGATTTGTATTCCGCTGGCACATTAGCTTGCTTGTTTTCGCTTATCGCTGTTGGCTGAACCGTTGCCACTGGATTACTTGCAGTTTCAGCAGTTTTTGCTGGTGCTGTTGGAGTTGCTGTTGATGAACTTCCACCCTTTCCAGCTGAACCAGTAAGACTGAGTACAAAAAGACCTAAAATAATCGTAAGAATAGGATGTTTTCTAAACCAACTCCGTTGATCTGTCTGACAGTGAGGGCACTTGGTTGCCTTGGAGTCAATTTCTGTCTGACATGCTTTGCATTTTTTCATTATTTCACCCCCTCTCTATTTTGAAATTGAGCTGATTATAGCACTTAAAATCTTTTATTTTCGTCTTTTAAATAAGGTAATTACTTTAGATTCATCTCTACTCTAAACACCGGTTGGTCTTGACCGCCAAGTTCATATTTGTAGCGTTCTTTTCCCTGCAGAAAATTGCACTCTTTATAACCTTTGTCAATCGCCCACAAAATTGTTTTGGCTTTGAGGTAAAATCCTGATCCTTGAAAAGAAGGATCGTAGCCGGAATTATAGAGGAGTAACGATGAGCCGACGGGAAAAAGAAGTACGGAGGCTATAATCATCCCTTTGTCTGTCCGTAGATTTGCCTGAATGATTGGTACACCCGGAAGCGTCGGAAGTGCTTGGAAAAACGTTTCCATGGGTGCCGTAAGAAATTCCCGTTTCTCGGAATTCCGCTTCATGAGCGCCAGGAGCGCGTCCATATCGATTGATTCTTTTTCTTCGATTGAAAAGCGAGTATCGGGATACACCAGTTCGAATTTACGGATTTTCCTTTTCAGTTCATGCCTGTCCTTACGCGTCAGGGAAGCGAAGTATGCGTCGTGAGTCGCCGGAAGCCGGATGACCGGCGTACGGTCTTCTTCTTCGGCCACTCCCCCCAAGGCCACAAGGATCCCTTTGGTCGGGGAATCGTACCGGACGTTCCGCAAGACAAGCTTACTTACCCCCAGCGTTTTGAGATACGGCAGTAATTTTTCCCAGAACACCGGTTTTTTATCCGGCTCGCCGATTGCGTCCAGATAATCGGCAACTTCCTCTCCGCCGGAAAAATGCACTTCTGTCCCCACTCGAACGAGAGATGCGACTACGTCTCCGTCTGTATACACCGTTACCTTTTGCGCGGGGTTACCGATCGTCTGCCATGCCGCGTGCCATGCATACGTCATGAATGGATACTGATGGGCTTCGTGAAGCAAGGCACTCATCCATAAAGTTTGAGCTTCTTCTAATTGCATTGAAGTGATCATACCGCTAGTATAGCTCTACATGAGAAAAAATATACTCTGCGTCATCGCCCACCCCGATGATGAAGCGTTTGGTCCGTCCGGAACCCTTGCACTTCTCTCAAAAAAACATAACATCCACATCGTCTGCGTGACGGACGGGGCGAGCGACGTACGGTTTCACCCGATGGGAGAACAATTGGCGGCTATACGAAGTAAGGAATTACAACAATCCGCCGAGATTATCGGCGCAAAGAGTGTGCATTTCCTCGGCTACAAAGACGGGTCGCTTTGCAATAACCTCTATCATAAGATTGCTCAAAAAATTGATGATCTCTGTGAGTCACTTAATATCCGTCTCCTCTTAACCATAGAACCTCGTGGCATTTCAGGACACTTAGACCATGTTGCAGTGTCGATGATGACGACATTTGTCTATGAGAAGCGTCTGTCTATAGAGGCGACGTGGTACTACTGCATCACGAAGGAAGTGCGTTCCTCAATCCCAACCTATTTTATCCATTTTCCCGATGGCTATGATCGTAAAGATATTGATTTAGTGGTCGATATATCTCCTGTCCTCGATCAAAAAATTGCCGCAATCAAATGCCACGCGTCCCAAACCAAAGACGTGGATCGGATTCTTAGCCGTATGCCAAATTTTCCGCCAGAAGAGTGCTTCCTGGTCCGCAGCCGTATGGATAAGTCAATCGCGACAAAGGGATATCTATGAACATTACGTCCGCAAGATTTATCAAAGGCATCATCGGCACGGATGACATGCTCTACGATGGCAAATTCCAGGTTGCGTTTATGGGTAGGTCAAATGTCGGTAAATCCAGCTTAATCAATTCTCTTACCGGTAAAGACGGTCTTGCCAGGTCCAGTTCCAGTCCCGGTAAAACTATACGGATGGATTTTTTCCTCATTAATGATACATTCTATTTTGTTGACTTTCCGG
>JBBTUC010000026.1:0-11053 GCA_038078675.1 Patescibacteria group bacterium | reverse complement strand
ATCATAGAACACGTGCTCAAAGACAATCAGAAGGCGGTGGAGGATTACAAAAATGGTAAAGAACAGGCCCTCATGTTTCTCGTCGGCCAATCCATGCGCCTTGCCAAAGGAAAATCTTCGGCGGAAGCGCTTATAAAATTGATAAAAGAACAGGTGCCAAGCTAATCTACCCGACGGGTGGATGTGTGGAAAAAAGAGATTATTCGGATGGTCACGATATGACAGAATCAAAGGACATAAAATTGGACAGTTTATTTATCGGTAAAGGGGTTCCTGACGAAGGGAGAATCGCGGATCCGCTCGTGGCACAGCAGACGTATAATACGCTCACCCAGCATGCAGATGAACTGGGGAAAGATAAAGTTACTTTTTTTCATGAACATGGAGACAATGCGATACTTATCGGTCAAGCCGTCACTCAAATCGGTCTAGAGAGACATATCGAGGAGCTCGGTCAAAAATTGGATCATGATATTCTCACTGACCTCTACAACCGTAGAGGTTTTGATGAGGAACTTTCGCGTATGCTTGCCGACGCAGATCGACACAGAAAGCGTGTCGGGATTTTGTTTCTTGATTTGGATAATTTTAAGTCCGGTATTAATGATGCGTATGGTCACGAAATGGGAGACAAAGTGCTTAAGGCAGTGGCGAACCTGCTCCTTCAATCTTCCCGTCAGACGGACGTGGTCGCCCGTATTGGTGGAGATGAATTTGGCATTATCCTGCCTGACGTGAACGAGGAGACGCCGGAACTATTTCGATATCGGTTACAAGAGGTGTTAAAGGATGAAGCAAAAACGTTCAAAGCGCTTCGGATTATTGGTGTAAGTATAGGATATTCTCAATTTATTGGTGGGAAAAATGAACTAAAATCGGAAGCGGTTATCCTCCACAACGCGGATCACGCGATGTATAACGCGAAAGGCCTGGAAAAAGCGCCGGGACTCGTGAAGTTAGTTCGATGGGCAGAAGGTATGGAAGATTCGCATACACAATTGCCACCAAGAGCGTAAACTATGTCCGATTTTGTCCATCTGCATACGCATAGTGAATATTCCCTGCTTGACGGGTTGGGGAAGCTGGATCATCTCATCGAGCGGGCCAAGAGCTTCGGGATGGGGGCTCTGGCTATTACCGATCACGGAGCGATGTACGGAAGTTTTAAGTTTTACCTCAAAGCAAAAGCAGCCGGAATCAAGCCTATTATCGGGGTAGAGACGTATATAGCTCGGAGGAGCCGCTTTGATAAAGAAGGTAAAGTCGATACCGACCCCTATCATCTTGTCCTTCTTGCCAAAAACGAAGCCGGCTACCAAAATCTCATGAAGCTTGTGACCCAAGCGCATCTTGAAGGGTATTATTACAAACCACGGGTTGATTGGGAAATCCTGGAGAAGTATCACGAAGAACTTATTTGTCTTTCAGCATGCCTGCATGGTCAGGTTCCGTCTCTTCTTCGTAATAATCAGGATCAGGAGGCGGAAACTATCGCAAAGAAATACGCCGAACTTTTCGGTCCTGACCACTACTATATTGAACTTCAACGTCATCCGAAGATTGCCGACTGCGACGCGATCAATGAAAAGCTTGTAAAGCTTGCTAAAAAATTGGGACTTCCCATTGTAGCAACCAACGACATCCATTACGTCGATCCTGACGATGCCCAGGCTCAGGAAATTCTCCTTTGCGTCCAGACCCAGGATACGATGCTTAATAAAAACAGAAAAATGTCGATGATTGACAGTCCGGATTTTTACATGCGTTCTCCCGAAGAGATGAAAGGCCTTTTTATCCAGTACCCGGAAGCGATAGAGAATACGGCTAGGATTGCTTCTATGTGCGATATAAATCTCTCCGTCGGGAAATGGATTCTTCCTGCGTATCCATTGGAAAATAAAGAGACGCCGGAAGCACATTTAACGACAGTAGTACACGATCGTCTCAAAAATCGATATAAGGAAATTACAAAAGATATCCGTGAGCGGATTGACTATGAATTAGGTATTATAAACAGCCGCGGCTACGCCACGTATTTTCTCATCGTTTCCGACTTCGTCAACTGGGCGAAATCTCATAGGATCGCTGTGGGCCCCGGCCGGGGATCGGCTGCCGGATCGGTTGTATCTTATGTCCTGGGCATTACCGGTATTGATCCGTTTTTTTTCAAACTCCCGTTTGAGCGGTTTCTCAATCCTTTTCGACCAACTCCTCCGGATATCGATTTGGATTTCGCCGATGATCGGAGGGATGAGGTCATTGCCTATGTTACCGCTAAATACGGTTCGGATAAAGTTGCCCAGATCATTACCTTCGGTACCATGGAAGCCCGGGGTGCGGTCCGGGACTCCGGCAGGGCATTGGGTATGCCCTACGCGGGACCCGATCGGATCTCCAAGATGATCCCGCCGGGGTTTCAGGGAAGCCCCATGACCATTGATAAAGCAATCACGCAATCGCCGGATCTCGCTCGCGCCTACCAAACAGAACCGGAAACCAAACGGCTTCTTGACGTTGCACGTAAACTTGAGGGCGTTGCCCGTCATTCTTCGGTGCATGCAGCCGGGGTCGTTATTGCCGACCGACCACTTGTTACGTATACACCTCTCCAGAAGGAGTCTAAGGGAGAACGAATCGTCACACAATACGACATGTATACGGTAGGTGAAGACGGCGTAGGACTTCTTAAAATGGATTTTTTGGGACTACGGAATCTTACAATTATTGCGCAAGCCCTTGCGTTTATCAAACTCACCCAAGGTAAGACTGTGGATCTTACCCTCATTCCCCTGGATGATCCCAGAACGTATGAAATGCTTGGGGACGGCGAGACCACGGGCATATTTCAGCTTGAGTCCTCCGGTATGCGCCGGTATGTCAAGGAACTGAAACCTTCGAGCATATTTGATCTCATGGCGATGGTCGCGCTGTTTCGACCCGGTCCTATGGCTATGATCCCTGAGTTTATCAAACGGAAACACAATCCGTCTCTCGTCCAATTTCCCGACCCCAGGCTTACGGATGTCCTCGCCCAATCGTACGGACTCATCTGCTATCAGGATGATGTTCTTTTGACGGCTATCACGCTTGCGGGGTACTCATGGGGGGATGCCGATAAATTGCGCAAAGCCGTCGGTAAAAAGATACCCACGGAAATGAAAAAGCAGAAGGAAAAGTTTATCGATGGGTGCGTCAAAAACGGTTTGACCCAAAAGAGGGCCGAGGAAATATTTACTCTGATTGAGCCGTTTGCCGGATATGGATTTAATAAAGCCCATGCGGCATGCTACGCGATGATTGCCTATCAGACGGCCTACCTCAAGGCGAATTTTCCCGTCGAGTACATGACTGCCGTCCTTACTGCAGAATCGCGCGGCAACACGGGTCCAATCCGCGATGAAAAAATCGGGATGATCGTGGAAGAGTGCCGCAGGATGAATATTACGCTTCTGCCTCCGGATATCAATGCGTCAGACGTTGAATTTACGATAGAGGCAAACGGGATCCGTTTCGGGCTCTCCGCCATCAAAAACGTAGGGACTGCAGTGATCGAATCAGTACTGGCGGCTCGCGTGGGTGAACCGTTTACAAAGATGTCTGATTTTATACGGCGGGTGGATGTATCAAAAGTGAACAAGAAAACCATCGAAAGCTTAGTGAAAGCCGGTGCAATGGACGCATTTGGGATCCGTGCACAGTTATTGATGGTGCTGCCGGATTTTCTTGACCGGGTGCATAAAGACCGAAAGGCCACAGCCGCCGGTCAGGCAGGGTTATTTGACGAGGCTTCCCCACCCGTTGATGTGCTACCGAATATCGAGGAAATCCCGAAGGAACAACTGTTAGCATTTGAAAAAGAGCTCTTAGGTTTTTATCTCACCGAGCACCCGTTGACCCGACTCATCACCAAACTTCGTGATTTGGGAACGACACCTCTTGGGGATATTACATCGGAGCGTGTCGGAGATAAGATTCGCGTAGGCGGGATCGTCACGGCGGTCAAACGTATAACGACGAAAGCCGGTAACCAGGAAATGGCATTTGTAAAACTCGATGATAGGACCGGAGTCGTTGAGATTGTCGTATTTCCAAAAGTTTACGCGCGCAGTTTTGCGGTGTGGCAAGCAGACTCGGTGGTCTGGGTGACGGGTCGCGTCGATGAAAAAGACGACCGCCTCACCATTCTCGTCGATGAAGCAGGAAGTGTTTCTTGACGATTCGCGTCGGGATTATGGTACAATAGCTATGAAAGAGCTTGAGTTTTCTGAAACGTCGAAGAAAAAACGAAGTGCGAGTCCGGCCCCTTGGTATTATTTAGGACTGATAGGAGAAATAGGGTTTGCGATTGCAATACCGATTGCGGGAGGGGGTTTATTGGGAGTTGTGATTGACAAAGCGTGGTCAAGTACTCCCAAAGCCACGCTCTCGCTTTTGTTTTTAGGGGTCGTGATATCATTTATGAATATGTTTAACATAGCCACTATGATTTCCGGAAAAAATAAAAAGTAACACCCATGCCACACATATCACTTGCCGCTGAGATCATCGCACGTATCGGAGGGTTTCCGATTTCCAATGCACTTATTACGACATGGCTCGTGATGGGAATATTGATAGTCCTTTCGTATTTCGCGACACGCAATATGCAGATGGTGCCCGGGTGGGCTCAGTCAATAGCAGAGATGCTGGTTGGTGGACTTTATGATTTTTTTGAGTCGGTGACGGGCAAATACGTAGCGGCAGTATTCCCTCTCGTAGGATCGTTGTTCCTTTTTATTCTCACGGCCAATTGGGTCGGGCTACTTCCGGGAGTAGGGACCGTCGGGTATTACCGGCTCATCCATGGGGAGGAAGAGTTCATTCCGCTTCTCCGGGGGGCGACGGCGGATCTCAACACGACGGTCGCCTTAGCTATTGTCGCGGTCCTTGCAATTCAATATTTCGGATTTAAAACAGCAGGGTTACGTTACAGCAGCCGGTTCTTAAATTTCAGTAGCCCTATCTATTTCGTCCTCGGACTTCTTGAAATCGTTTCGGAAGTATCCAAAATTGTATCGTTTGCGTTCCGGCTTTTCGGTAACATATTTGCCGGAGAAGTACTCCTTGCGGTTATGGCATTCCTTATGCCATTTATCGTTCCGCTTCCTTTTATTACTATGGAACTATTCGTCGGATTTATTCAGGCCCTTGTGTTTTCTATGCTTACTGCGGTATTTTTAACTGTAGCGGTGTCTCATGGAGAGCATGAGGCGCATGCAGCGGAAGGAGGTGTTTAATATATGGATGAAGCATCAGTGAAATTAATTGCAACCGGTCTTACCGTAGCATTGGGTGGTTCTATGCCGGCCTTGGCTATCGGACTTCTTACATCAAAGGCACTCGAGGCAATCGGGAGAAATCCGGAAGCGGCAGGTGAAATCCGAACAAGCATGATTTTGGGCGTTGCGTTTGCTGAGGCTATTGCTATTTATGCACTCGTAGCAGGATTGATTATAAAGTTTGTATAGAATAGGCGTTTTTTTGTCACCCCCGCGCAGGCGGGGGTCCAGTCTCAAAAAATAGATTCCCGCTTTCGCGGGAATGACAAGAACGGAGACTCAATATGGAAAAATTAGGAATCGAGCCAAGTTTACTCTTGGCACAAATTGTTAATTTTACGATTATCATGGTCGTCCTGACAAAGCTTTTGTACAAGCCGATCCTTGGCATGCTTGAAAAGCGAAAAAAGCAGATAGAAGAGAGCTTGGCGCGAAGCGAATCACTTCGTCTCGAGGAAGAGAAGATGCAGGCTCGCCGCGAAAAACTTCTCTCTGAAGCGCGTAAAGAGGCGAGAATCATTATCGATGAAGCAAAACGTCAGGGCAGGCAGGCCGAGCAAGAGATTATTCTGGTTGCCCACCGGGAAGCGGGTGAGATAAACGAGAAGACCAAGCGTGAAGTAGCAGCTCTCCACGAGGCACTTTCCGGCGATATTCAGAGGGAGTCAGTTGAGCTTGCCGGGTTAATGGCCAAACAACTGGTAGGATCTGTACTGACCTCGTCAGATCAGCATAAACTTATAGACAAATATCTCGAGGAAATCCAGAAAAAAAGATAATCTATGGTTGCTTTACACAAAGATGCGCGTTTTTTTGTTGACGGGATTACGACGTACCTCCGGGGTGAGGGGAAATTAGGGGATAGGCTGATCCCGCGGATGACTATGTTGTTTGATAAAGTGACTTCTTCTGCCAAAGGCCAAAAAATAGCACGGGTGGAAAGCGTCGTGCCACTGAATAATAGCGAAAAGCAGAAAATCAGCCTTTTACTTTCCCGAATCCTCAATCATGATGTAGAACTTGACTGTTATATAGACGCAGCGGCAATTGGTGGATTCAAGATTCAGGTTGGTGATTGGGTGGTTGATACAACCGTGCGCGGTCAAATTGATGCTCTGGCGAATTCTCTTACCCTATGAAGGATACGAACTTACCCCAACAGATCGCTATCGAGATTGCCAAAAAAATTGCGGCGTTTGAGCCATCTCTGCAAGCACGGAGAGTAGGCACAATCGTCAGCGTTGCTGATGGGGTTGTGAAGATCCAAGGGTTACCGCAGGTATCATACCTCGAGCTTATACAATTTCCGGGAAATGTCATGGGATTCGCCATTAATCTTGAGGAAGATGCAGTGGGCGCCATCGTGTTGGGTGATTATCTTGGGCTTCGTGAGGGAGACCGTGTGGAAAGTACAGGGAAACTCCTTTCCGTACCGGTTGGTGACGGATTTTACGGACGTGTGGTGAACCCTCTCGGTGTACCCATAGACGGCAAAGGCATAGTCGCATCGAAAAACGTTTACCCTATTGAAAAAATTGCGCCAGGTGTGACCATGCGTCAGCCTGTATCAACACCGCTTCAGACGGGTATCAAGGCTATCGATGCTATGATCCCCATCGGGCGTGGCCAGCGGGAACTCATTATCGGCGACCGTAATACGGGCAAAACGGCTATCGCAATTGATACAATTATCAATCAACGCCGCGAAGGGGTCATTTGTATCTATGTGGCAATCGGCCAAAAAACATCCCGTATCGCGCAGGTTATCGCCGATCTTACGGCTCATAAGGCTATGGAGCATACGGTCGTTGTTGCCGCCTCCGCAAGCGACTCTGCCGCTTTCCAGTATCTCGCGCCGTATGCAGGCACGGCAATGGCCGAATACTTCATGGATCAGGGCAAGGACGTCCTGGTCATCTATGATGATCTCAGTAAACACGCGTGGGCATACCGGCAGATTTCGCTTATTCTCAAACGTCCCTCGGGGCGTGAGGCGTATCCGGGAGATGTGTTTTACCTCCACTCGCGGCTTTTGGAACGCGCCTGCAGGTTGGACGCGGAGCATGGGGGCGGGTCAATTACAGCAATCCCGATTATAGAAACACTTGCCGGAGATCTCTCTTCGTATATTCCGACCAACGTTATCTCTATTACCGACGGCCAGATATTTTTGGAATCAGATCTTTTTTATACCGGGCAACGGCCTGCGGTCAATGTCGGTCTTTCGGTATCCCGTGTCGGCGGATCTGCGCAGATAAAAGCCATGAAGAAAGTTGCCGGCAATTTGCGGCTTGACCTTGCACAGTACCGTGACTTGGCAGCATTTTCCCAGTTTTCTTCGGACCTTGATGAAACCACACGGAAACAAATCGACCGTGGCGCGCGCATGACGGAGATCCTCAAACAAGGTCAGTACGCTCCCATGCCGGTTGCGCGGCAGGTCGCCATTGTTTGGGCGGGAACGAGCGGTCAGCTTGATGACGTTCCTCTGGGGCGCGTGACGGAGTTTGAGCGCGGGTTTCTTTCGTTTATAGAAACGAGTCATCCGAAAGCATTACCGGCAATTACGAAAGAAAAAACGATGAGTCCTGAGACGGAAGCGATGCTTATGGAAGCAGTGAAGGATTTTAAAAAATCATTTACATAATTGTTTGTCATTGCGAGCGAAGCGAAGCAATCTCTAGAGATTGCCACGGATCGCAAGGCGATCCTCGCAATGACATAAAAGTGTTATGGCTAACATCAGATTGATAAAAAGACGAATAAAATCTGCCAAAAATATTGCTCAAATAACCAAAGCCATGGAGATGGTGGCTGCTTCCCGCATGCGTCGGGCGCAACAGCAAGCTATTTCCGGCAAAGCCTACGCGATGAAAATTTATGAAATGGTTTTACGTCTGGCCCCGAGGGTCGATCCCGTAAATCATCCCCTTTTAGGGGGCCCGAAAATGATTTCCGGAAAACGCCTTATTATTACCATCTCAACAAACAAAGGCCTGTGCGGCGGATTAAATACAAACCTTTTCCGGTTTATGGCGAGAGAATATAGTGACGCGGGAGGGCAAAACCATATTGTTATTGGTAAAAAGGCAACTTCGTTTCTATCAAGAATTACCCCTCCCGAATCTATTCTTGCGGATTTTTCCGAGGAAGTTCCTTTTGTTCGTACGGTACCCGCTATTACTTCCATGATAACGAAGAGTTTTATAGGAGGAGAGTGTGACGGGGTAGATATCGTATACAATGAATTTGTTTCCGCCCTCCGGCAAAATCCACGGAAGAAAACTATTCTCCCCCTTACACTGGAAGGGATCGTTAATGAGGATGATGCGCCTCATGCGCATGATATCCTCATTGAGCCGGATCCGGAGACGGTGTTTGCTCGGCTCTTGCCGCACTACCTCGAAAATCAAATCCGTGATGCATTGCTTCAGGCGGAAGCGAGTGAACATAGCGCACGAATGATCGCCATGAGAAGTGCCACAGACAATGCCAAAGCACTTATGGAGGATTTGACGCTCGTCTACAATAAGGCAAGGCAGGAACGGATAACCTATGAGATTACGGACATGGTGACTGCGCGTCTTTCGGTCGCGCAATAAAAATCTACAAATGACAAATCTACAAATATACAAATGAATGATTAAATATTTAAATGATTAAATCATTTCGTTATTAATCAATTTATTTGTAGATTTGAATATTTGCAGATTTGTAGATTGAGAGAGGTATACGTATGAAACAGATACACAAACAAACGAAAGAAGAGACGAAAAAACAGAATCAAGGCACCATTGTCCAGATAATCGGTGTCGTTGTGGATGTGCAGTTTCAGGAAGGGAATTTGCCGGCAATTTATGATGCACTGCTTGTTCAAAGCGGGACGGTCAAGGGCACCAAGACGGTTTTGGAGGTCGCAAACCATCTTGGCGAGGGGAGAATCCGGGCCGTGGCGATGGGACCGACAGATGGATTACGGAGGGGAGACGAAGTGACGCCGACTGGCGCTCCCATCCGCGTACCGGTTGGCAAAAAAACACTGGGAAGAATATTTAACGTTGTGGGTGAACCTCTTGATGGTAAAGGTCCTATAACGGGTTCTAAAATGTATCCTATCCATAGACCTGCTCCGAAACTCGTGGATCAGAGTACGAAGCTTGAGGTCCTCGAAACCGGTATTAAAGTCATTGATTTAATTGCTCCTTTTGTAAAAGGCGGAAAAGTTGCCATTTTTGGAGGAGCGGGGGTGGGGAAAACCGTCCTTATCCAGGAGCTCATCCATAATGTTGCGGAAGTCCACGGCGGTGTCTCCGTATTTGCCGGGGTGGGTGAGAGGTCCCGCGAGGGTAATGATTTGTGGCGGGAAATGAAGGACTCCGGGGTTATTGATAAAACCGCGCTCGTATTTGGACAGATGAATGAACCTCCCGGGGCCAGGCTCCGGGTCGCGCTTACCGGACTCACCATGGCTGAGTATTTCCGCGATGAGGAGGGTCAGGATGTGCTTCTTTTTATCGATAACATTTTCCGTTTTGCCCAAGCCGGGAGTGAAGTGTCCGCGCTTCTCGGGCGGATTCCATCGGCTGTCGGCTACCAACCGACGCTTGCCTCGGAAATGGGTGCACTCCAGGAGCGGATTACATCAACCACAAAAGGTTCAATTACCTCTGTCCAGGCGGTTTACGTTCCTGCGGATGATTATACGGATCCTGCCCCTGTTGCCACATTTGCACATTTGGACAGTTCTATCTCTCTCGACCGCTCCATATCCGAGCAGGGGCTCTATCCAGCCGTTGATCCGCTCTCGTCTAATTCACGGATCCTGGAGCCGGGTGTCGTGGGTCAAGCGCATTACGATGTTGCCCGGGGCGTACAACGGGTGCTGCAGCGCTACAAAGATCTTCAGGATATCATCGCAATCCTTGGCATGGAGGAGCTAAGCGATGAAGATAAGCGCACCGTATCGCGCGCCCGGAAGATCCAAAGGTTTTTGACGCAACCCATGTTCGTCGCTGAAGCTTTTACGGCGAGAGAAGGAAAGTACGTAACCCGAGGGGAGACGGTCCGCGGATTTGCCGAGATTCTCGAAGGGAAACACGACAGCAAACCGGAACAGGCCTTTTACATGGTCGGAACGATTGATGAAGTGAAGTAGGTGTCATTGCGAGGAGTCTTCGACGAAGCAATCTCATAGAAATATGAGATCGCCACGCCGTCAGAACGGTCTCGCGATGACAAAAATGCGTATGCAGTTCCACCTTGAAATTATCACTCCTGACCGTACGGCGTACACGGATAGTGTACACGCGTTGAGTGTTCCGACACCAAATGGGACGATCGGAGTCCTCCCGAAGCACGTCGGTCTTTTTACCGTACTCGGTGAAGGGGAAATAAAAATCACTACAGGAACGAAAGAATTATTTTTGGCAATCGGCGGTGGATTCATGGAAGTTGGCCGCGAGAAAGTGTCCATCCTCGTGTCCCGGGCAGTCCATGCTGATGAGCTGAATGAGCGCGAGATTAAGGAAGCCCAAGAGCGGGCACGATCTATCATTGTAAATAATTCCAAAGGTGAAGAACTGGCCGCGGCCCAGGCGATCCTCCGTCGATCTATCTTAGAAATGAACGTCATCCGCCGCCACCGAAGCCGCCAGACGTCCCCACTAGGATCCCATTGATGTGTCATTCCCCACCGATAATGTCCGGTTGATTCCCCAGGGATTTTGTCCTATATG
>JBBTUC010000025.1:0-1942 GCA_038078675.1 Patescibacteria group bacterium | reverse complement strand
CCGCCGCCCCCGACCCTCTATTTAATATCTGCTAAAGGGAGAGCCGCCGCCGAAAAGCCATTCGTGTTAGCTTGTCTCCGTGATACAATCTCCCCATGTATCATCGGGATCGAGACGGAAACACAAGGGCTTCTTCCATAAAAAAATTCTTCGGGTTTGTCCTTGTCCTGGGAGCAGCCATACTTCTCATTCGTCTGGTTGGATCAAAACGCAGTGCATCGATCATCTCCCCTATTCCGGATGAAACGAGTCAACCGGCTCAACTTTTAGGCGGTTTGTTTGCCAAAAAGAAGTCCCCGGAGGATCTCCGGATAAAAATCCAGGAAACCGTGGATAACCGGTTGAAAAATTATTCCGTATATGTAAAAGACCTCAACTCCGACTTTGTGATGGGAATCAACGAATCCGTCATCTTCACGGCTGCTTCCGTCAATAAAGTACCAATCGTCACAGCCCTCTACTACTACGCAGGAAAAGGAGAAATCGACTTGGATGAACGCGTGACCATCCAGGCCCGGGACATCCAGGACTTCGGCACCGGCTCGATCCGCTACGACCCTCCGGGAAGCGTGTATTCACTCAAAACGCTAGCTAAACTTGCTATAGAACAAAGCGATAATACTGCAGCCTACGTCCTGAACACCTACACAGTGGGATTTGAAAAAATTCAGGCACTCATGGGCGAGTGGGGGCTCACACAAACGGATATGGTGAACAATAAAACATCCAACCGCGATATAAGCATCCTCTTTGAAAAAATCTACAAAAGAGAAGTGACCAATGAGGCCTCCACGCAGGAAATGCTTGCTTTTTTCAAGGACACGGACTTTGAAGACCGTCTCCCGGCTCTTCTCCCTAAAAACACAACCGTCTATCATAAAATCGGCAACGAGATCGCCGTTATGCATGACGCCGGTATCGTCACCGATGGCAAAACGACCTACTACATTGGCGTTTTCACGAGTGACATCACGGATGAAGAAGAAACCAAAAAGATTATCGCGGAGATTTCTAAACTCGTCTACGACTACCTCAAGCGGTAAGATGAAGTGCGGGGCGGGCAGGAATCAGACGCACCCTTTCGACTGACAACGGCTTGGTGAGAGCGATTTTTAATACTTCGTCCATATGTTCCACAAAGTGGAATGTAAGATCGCGTGTGACACTCCTCGGGATATCTTCGAGATCCTTTTTATTGTCTTTGGGCAAAATGATAGTGCGGATTCCGGCACGATGGGCGGCAATGACTTTCTCCTTTACCCCTCCGATTTCAAGCACACGGCCCCGAAGCGTCACTTCGCCCGTCATGGCTATGGTACGATGAATCGGAATTTTGGTCACTGCAGACACAAGCGATGTGGTTATGGCGATGCCTGCTGACGGACCATCTTTAGGCACTGCCCCTTCCGGTACGTGAATGTGGACGTCGAGTTTTCCAAAAAACTTCTCATCAAGCCCCAACTCCCGCCATTTACTGCGCATCCACGAAAGCGCCGCGTGGCCGGATTCCTTCATGACATCTCCAAGCTGCCCGGTGAGAAGTAAACTCCCCTTACCGGGCATAAGCGCGGTTTCTATAAAAAGAATCACTCCGCCGGCTTCCGTCCATGCAAGCCCGGTGGACATCCCGACGGCATCGGTTTTTTCCGCTAAATATGACGTGAAGCGGTACGGGCCTAAGTACTGGTGGAGATCTTTAGGATTCAGAGCAAGTTTTTCTGCACCCTTACCGTTTCGTTCGGCGATCTTTTTGGCGACTTTTCTATAGAGCTTGGCAATCTCGCGCTCAAGACTTCTCACCCCTGCTTCACGGGTATAGCGACGAATAACAGTGAAAAACGCCTGACTCGTAAGATTCACGGCCCCTTTGGGAATACCATGAATCTCGCGCTGCTTTTCCATGATGAAGTCGCGGACGATATGAAATTTCTCTTCCTCGGTG
>JBBTUC010000024.1:0-1407 GCA_038078675.1 Patescibacteria group bacterium | reverse complement strand
GACTAGACAGTGAGGCTCCCCCACTGCCGAAATATCCACTGGAAACAATATATATGGTATCCTAGAAGATAATGAAGATGGAAGGCTATAAATATCTTTCGTCATATATTTTGGCAACCGTCATTTGCGATTTAACGGTTACATTCTGCCAAAAATATATCGATCCCAAATCGCGGACAACTGATCAGACCTGCCTGCCGGCAGGCAGGTGATCCAAGCCGCAAGAAGCGGAAAACAAAATATCGCCGAGGGGTACTCTGTACAAAGTTTGGAAAGTTATATAAAACTTCTCGGTGTCGCCGAAGGATCGATGAGAGAACTGGCGATAGACTACGAAGATTATCTCCGCCAGCACCAGTTACCGACTTGGGCCAAAGACGATAGGAGAGTTAGGGTGTTTAGGGAGTTTCGGGCGGTTTGGAAAACCCCTAACAACCCCAACACCCCCAACCTCCCTAACAATCCTACCGAAGCCGCCAATATGCTGCTGACTTTTTGCCAAATGGATACCTTTTTAATGTCCAGACAACTGACATCATTAAAGGAAAAATTCACCAAAGAAGGCGGTTTCCGCGAAAACCTATTCAAAAAACGCCTGGAGTACCGCAGATCATAATCATCCCGTCCTTGACATCATCCACGGACACGGTAGACTGGAAATGAGCGATCTTTTATGAAACGGTATCTTGCTTTTGCCGGATTATTTCTCCTCGTTGGGACACTTTCCGTCGTAGCTTGGTATACCGGGACAAGAAAAATCACCCTCCCTCAACCAGGTACTGCACAAACGGCTGTAGAATCCCCGCTCTCCAAGCTCCTGACTCTTGTACCCGGGCAAAAGAGTGTCCCGAAAGAAATCGCAAGCCTTCCTGATCCCGTGACGAAAGTCGTGGGCCGGGTGGATATGCTCGACGGAGACGTGCTGACCGTCACCCAACGCTTTCCTGATGGTGACGTTACATTTAAAGTAACGATTACGATAGACACGAAGATCATCAAACCCCGACCGTTCATCCCTTACCTCCTCAAGACGGTCCACGCGGACGTGGCCGATCTACAAACGCGCGCCGATTTGACAGAAGGGACACTCGTCACGGTCACCAATCCCGTCCCGGCCACGGTCATCGAGATCACGATTTACAACACCTCCATCCAAGGCACGATTAGTGAGGTACGCGGCAATACGTTTACCATGAATGCTGCCGTCCCCCTGCTCACTTCGGTCCCGGCGGTACTCATACGATTTGCTGATTTATGAAAACAATACGTACTCACTTTTTCAAAATCGTCACGCTTATACTTCTCATCGCAGTTGGCATTTTGACGTATCTCAACATCCAAACACGACAGGGCCAGGCCTTGTCAGTCAAGCCAGATCCGGTGGTAGCCAAACTAGAAAAGATTATG
>JBBTUC010000023.1:0-1756 GCA_038078675.1 Patescibacteria group bacterium | reverse complement strand
AAACTTAGAGTAACAACTCTAGCAAATTCTTGTAGGACTATTGTAGCACTTTAGAACTTAAGTATCATTAGCATAGATAGTTTGTTCTTGGCGGCTCCGCCGCCCCCGCCTGCTTTGGGGAGTACGTGCTGAAAAAGCCCCGCCGCCGAGGCGGGGCTCAAAAACAACCGAGGTAGGCGCGCAGGGCGCTATAAAAAGTCTTCGCGCGAAGGGATGTACCAGACGGTACGTCCCGAAGCGCTACCTACAAGCGGGCGCGCAAGCCGTACGGACGCTGGAGAGGGATACGATAAAAGTGGCGGGGGCGAAAAGCGGATACCCCGCCGCAGTGAGCTGACGTTCTAAAAAGAAGAGAACTTCGGAAGAGACTGTAAGAGATTTTAGGAGAGAAGAACATTGGCGAGGCGCCCCCTAGGGCGCCCTGCGAACGAGGACGGGGTCGCCGCCATCCGTTTTGAGCTGGGTGGGTGGGGATTTGGAATCAGGACAAACTGATTTTGTGTTATTATAAATCCTACCGCTCGCGAGTCCCGCTAAGCGGGATGAGCGGAACGCGCGCGCAAAAAAGAATCCGGAAGCGCGGCGGGTGGGGGCGCCGCGCACACATTGCGAGCCCCGCCGGAGGCGGGGCGAGCTAACGCAACGCCTGAAATTCGGTTCGAACGTTTTGGTACAACTCGACAAGCCAAATGCAAAGCCGTTGAGGAGTCAAAACTATGACTCAACCATACGTCATTTATTACTACATTGCTCCTTCCGGTGATAATCCAGTAAGCGATTTTCTTGACTCACTCAACGAAAGACAACAAACAAAAATCCTACGAATAATCCAATACATAAAAGAGTACGGATTATCAGCGATACTTCCTCATACGAAAAAATTAGCCGGGACACCGCTTTGGGAAATACGGATTCTCGGGAGAGATAATATCCGAGTATTGTACGCAATCCCGATAAAAAATATTGTATTAATTCTGCATGGTTTCATAAAAAAATCACAAAAGACTCCGGAAAAAGAATTACAAACGGCTCTTGTCAGATATGAGCATTGGAGAAAAATTCACAATCTTGACATATGACATCTTTTAAGATATCATCGACGTATGAAGAATAACTTGATGTATACATTTGAAGAAGATCTTGCAAGAAGGCTCAAAAATCCAAAATTTAAGAAAACGTGGGATGAATCAGAGCCGGAATATCTTTTGGCAAAACAATTAATAAAAAGACGTTTGGAAAAAAAATTATCCCAGCGCGATATGGCAAAGATACTGAAAACGACGCAGGCAGTGATTTCCCGCTTAGAAACCATGCGGGCGAACCCCTCGCTTCATCTCTTGAAGCGCATTGCTGGAGTTTTTGATACAAAACTTTCTGTTCAATTTCAATAAAAACGACTCAACCAAAAACTGCTTTGTCTTTGGATTGTTCCGACGGTCTTTTCAAGGACCGTCCCTAAAACTTATGTTATCTTGTGAACAAACAGAACAGCTTGTAAAACGCTTTGAGCCAGGCAACACACTAACGATTGAAGAGTTTATCCAAGTCCTATTAACGCTTCAACCATATGCTGATACAGATTCTCCGTTTGAAAGTTTTGCTACAGCTAATTTACGTTTTGCTCGTTCATTAGATCCAAATACAACACTAATAACGTTTGTAGAAGAAGATGGCGTTATGTTTCCAGTCGTAACACAAGGAGTATACTGGACCCCAGAAACTGCACAGTGACCTTAGACTAAATTACAATAGTCTC
>JBBTUC010000022.1:0-3377 GCA_038078675.1 Patescibacteria group bacterium | reverse complement strand
GTCTTTCTTTAAAAAACAAACCGGTGCGCTGTTATCGGTCCTCATCTTCATCTCGTTCCCGATGACGATAGATAAAACCATCGATATACGGCCGGATATGCTCATGGTCGCGATGGTGCTTCTGGCAATGCTTTCGTCGCGGTCTCTTTTCATAGGACTTTATACAGGGTTAAGCCTCATGATTCATCCAAAAATCGTCTTTGCCTTGCCGATGTTTGTCTACCTCTCTGCCACTTCTTCCAAAAAACTGCGGATTGTTCCTGTGGTCATCGGCTTTCTGGTACCGTTTCTCCTCTTTTTTCTCTACCTCGCTCACCAACAAGCACTGCCTGCTGCCTACACATCAATTCTCCGCGACAGCGTGGTAGCTAATACCGGAAAAGGGCATTTTTCGCCACTCCAAGCCCTTTCTCCATTTCCTCTCGTATATGTGGCAAATGGAGGTATAAGTCTGCCGTGGCTTGTCAATACCGCCCTCTGGATAACATCGGGCGTGGGACTTATCTTTCTTTGGATCCGAAACAAACGATTAGGAATAGCGATGGTACTCTATTTTGTATTTGGCATCGGACTCCTTTTTGTTTTTCCCGTCCCGTTTCTCCAATACTTTATTCCGCTGACGGCAATGGCAAGTATCCTTGCAGGATTTACATTATCTGTCATTCCGGGCTTGACCCGGAATCCAGTTCCAAAAAAACACTGGATCCCCGCCTTCGCGGGGATGACAGAAAAGGGCGCGGGAATGACAGAAAAGGGCGCGGGGATGACAAATCCTATTATTTCAATACTCATTCCTTTTCTTCTCTTCATTTCCTTCTTTCTCCAATACCGGGAACGTGTCGCTCCTACCGCATCAAACAGCGAACAATTGCAGGTTCTTAGGGATGTGAGCGCTATCTCTCGCCCCGACGAAACGTTTTATGACATGGTGGGCTCCTACGTCTTCCGGACGGACGGATACTTTATCTGTTGCCATCCATACGGAGAATTTATACATCTTCTAGCCTCAAGCTTGCCCGCCGAAGTCCCGCCCCGCGGGACGAAGGAGGGGCCTGACCTCAATCTGACAAAATCACTGATACGACGCCAAACCAAATTTCTCGTCCTGGACCGCATTGGCTTCGTCTTTTGGCAAACACCGGAGCCGGATCTTTCGTTTTTACTCACCAATTATCTGCCAACCAAATACAATAAAATCTACTCGTTAGGGCTGACGTTTCGCTGTGTTAATGGCGCTTGCACTCAATACCGCTTGGATGACAAACCCGCCGCCAACCGCTCCACCAATACCTTCTCGACCATTATTCCGGAAACATACACGGTGACCATCGAGCCAAGCACCACAACGCTAACCATAGACGGCAACGAAACCAAAAACGGCCAAACGATTGATCTTGCTGCCGGCCCCCACCGATTTTTGGTTTCCCCTACCACCACACTACTGCGCGTACAACTTGACCGATGAAATAAGAGATGATAGGTTTGATGTCAATGAACGATGATACAAAAAAAACACTCCCTGCAGTTGGCACCGTATTTCTCATTCTGTCTGGCATCGTACTTCTCGCATACCAATACAGCCGGCCGAGAACCAGCGCAATTGTACTGCCGGGAGGAGTAACGTATCTGGGGCCGAGTCCGACACAAAACTCAGGACTCAGGACTCAGGACTCAAGAAAAAAAACTAACAAAATTCCGGTGGCGGCGGATGCCGTGTGGGCGACACAGACGGGGAAGAAGTATCCCTACACCTTCCTCTATCCGTCTACCCTTTCTCTCGGCGTGTTTCCCAATGATCCGTATGACGCCGTCACCATCTTTTGGGGGGACACCAACCCGCAGGAAAATCTGCTTCTGCGGGTAGAAAACATCAATGCTTGCAAGGAGAGTCCTTGCAAAACTGCAAGGACTCTCCTTGCGTATGTCTTGGACTGGTGGAAGGATTATACGTGGAAAGGGGTGGCGGATATTACTGAATTTAAAAATAGTAAAGGTTTGAAAGGCTATCGGGCAAAGTATTTAGACGGGAGCGGTTTCTCCCCGTTTGACCACGTATTCTTTGAAGTCCCCAACCGCCCGGAGCTCGTCATCTGGCTCTCCGGCAAGATGCTGGAGAAGGGGGTGTTTGATAAGATTGTAGAGAGTGTGGAGTGGAAAAGCCAATAACTTATTCACTCAAGGGCGCAGTCTCTTTTTTCCCACCTGTCATATTTAGAAAACACCATCCTTCACTACCTTCTGCCCCATTAAATCTCAAGTTGGTACAAAATCCACGCCCTGTTAAAGCTTCAGCATGCGCCTGTTCTAACGCAACCACCCATGTAGTCTTATGTTTTCCTTCATACGGAGCAACTTTACCTTCTGCTACACTAAGCACATACTTTATCCTCGCACATTCAGGGTCACACCTAAAGAGTACGCCGTCCTCTCCAACTGGAGGTTGATTTATAGCATCAGTTGTAGAATCTGCCATGATTTCTCCCATCTGGGCAAGAATAGCGCATAGCATACCACTCCAATCAAAATAAAGCAAATTTTTGTATATTTGTAGATTCCAAATTTCTGCTAGAATGGATTTTATGAAGTTTCCGAAGTGGTTCTGGGTGGGACTGTTGATTGCACTCTTTTTACGATTGGCTTTGATCCCCAATCCCGGTTTTGAGGCGGATGTGTCGTTTTGGAAGGCATGGGGCCTTGCGACAATCGACAAAGGGATTGTCGAAGGACTGAAAGTAAGTAATAGTAACTATCCCACGCCATTTCTCTACGTTCTCGGCGTGATGGTTTGGATATATAAACTTTTTGCCGACCCCCATAATTTTAACGAATTTTGGTCAAATACCAATCTTTTATTTTTGACTATTTCCAAAATGTTCCCGATCCTCGCCGATTTTGGCATCGCCGGAATCATTGTGTGGATTGGAAAATGTCATTCCGGGCTTGACCCGGAATCCAGCTTAATAAAAAGACTGGATCCCCGCCTACGCGGGGATGACAGAAAAGGGCGCGGGGATGAAACGCCCGTAGGCTTCACAAAATCATTATCATTCTATTATTTACTGGCTCTCCTCTACCTCCTCTCCCCTATTTCTCTTGCCGATGGAGCCTGGTGGGGGCAGGTGGATAGTGTGGGACTGTTTATTTTTCTTCTGGCCGTTGTCGCAGCCCTCAAAAAAATGCCGTTTCTTGCCGGCATTATCTACATGGCAGCCGTCATGACCAAACTCCAAAATATGATCTACGGGCCGGTGTTTTTTCTGTTCATCTGGCAGACGCTTGGCTACAACGGGCTTATCCACGCCATTGCCGGATCTACACTCGCCTTCTTTGGCCTCAATATCGAGTTTCTATTGTCCAAAAATATGGACCGGGTACTC
>JBBTUC010000021.1:0-8641 GCA_038078675.1 Patescibacteria group bacterium | reverse complement strand
TCCTTCGGGCTTCAGATTATACCCGAGTGGTGCATTTCGTTTGCGAACCTAAGAGACAACTACAGAAAGCCCTGCCCAACAGTTTGCATATGAATTACTCAGCCAGCAATTGCCGGTGTCTCCTTATCCAGGTGAGGAAGTATTAGCAGATCCAGAAGTAATCATACCTATTCTCGAAACACGAAGATTTCTCGATGCAACGAGAGGAGCTCTGGATTCATGGAATTTACAAATTGGAGTATCGCCATCGAAGGAAGAAAAACGTGAACGATCAAGATTTCGACGACAAGTGGAAAGTGAGACTGCAAAGGTTAATAATCTCTTGCAAGCAGCATGGCGTGTACCCGATGAATTATCTGAGCAAACACAATCTCCTGTTGCTTTAGCTTTGGAGCCTGTTTTACCAGAGATTCTTTTTGATCGCGTTATCAATCGATTGCCGCACGTAATGCGACGAATCATTCCTCCCGTGGCTATCGCAGCGAGCGCTCTATTTTCCGGAGGAGGCATTGGATCAGTTCACGCACAGGAGCCCACGCCTCCGCCAGAGGATAATACAGGGATACGTCTGTATTGCAGCGACACATCTTGCATTATCACGGAAAGAGCTTCCCCTGGAGATTATCCGGTAAACACCGGGGATGTTGCTAATACCGCCGTAAACTACGGCCTTATCGATCCAGTCCAAGCTGGGACTTGTGCTGATGCATTTGAAAATGTTAATGCTCTGTATCTCGAGCCCGATCCTGCAGGGGGCCGTCCTCGATTCAGATATCCAGGAATGCGATTTGATCTACCTCCGGAATGTCTTGAAAATAAATCGCCTGATGCGATTCCACCCACCGCTGCAGATGTGCCAACAGAACTCCCACATGATAATCCCAATCCACAACCACCCTATAATCCATTGAATTTATTGGACTGCTTGGGGACTTTAGGAATACTCTTAGGACTAGGCGGAGCCAGCCACGTACTTATAAACCGGAGACACCATAATAATAGGTAATGCCCGAACTTGATAGTTTACCCACGAAATTCGCTGTATATCAGAATCAATGTTTTGATCCTGATGGCAACTACACCGGCTTCCAATGTCCGAATGATAATCCCGACTGTCCGATAAAAGCAGCCGACGGCCTGGAAATACTAGATGCTCTCGAATTCGTGGGTGGCCACATTGAACTCGACCATCACGATAGTTGCAGATTCAGCACGGTTGGCACAACCTACGCAGATCAAGTCATCGCCCGATGCAAAAAATGTCATACCGCTCGTCATGCCGCGGATCCCAGCGCTTCACGCTTACCATGGTAAATAATGGAGCCACCTGGCAGGTGAATTAGCTTGGCACGTCTTCTTTTTCTGAATAGCAATTTTCCCGCCTAGAGAGCCACCGGGAAAAATGTCAGGCTACAGCAAGGTGACGCAGAAGATTGTCTTGTGTGGATTTAGGGAGTTTTTTGGTCGCATCAATAAGGAATTGTGAGGCGTTAAGAATTTCTATATACACCGGAGTATCCTTTTTATCGAAATGCACAATAAAATCACCTATTTCGCTTGCGTATTCGAATGGCTTTTTTGATAAAAAATATGCGAGAACGTCTGCTTCAGAATCGTATGTATACTTATAATCCATATGCTTTTCTCCTACCAGGATACACTGTAATAACGATGATTATATCATCTTCATATCGGTGCGCAACTCGAAGGACCAATGTTTCGTTCATCTGCGCATTAGTCACCAACGTCCCGTCCGGTCGGATGTCAACACGAATTGGGTGAAGTACTGCATTTTTCACCATGCGCTGTGTGATGTGAAAACCATATTTCCTATGGAGTAGCAGTTTTTCTTTCGCGTGTCTGGTAAAACGAAATTGCATACGGCAACTATAGCAGAAATTGGGCTGAATTTACCAAAAGCCGCGACTGCCCGGGAGAGAAGTGAGGAGTGGAAGGGAATTGCAGTTCGTCTGTTGCTTTGGTATCATAGGCGATGATGATAGTGTTTAGCGACCATGCACTGGGAAAAAGGATTTAAACTAAAAAAGGAGGTATAAACGTATGAACATTTATTATGATCCAAAGGTAGATGCACTGGATGTTGTATTTAAAGAGGGTGACGTATCCGAAACCCGCGAAGTGGGCAGGGAGATGTTTTTGGATGTGGATAAAAACGGTGAACCCTTATCATTGGAAATTCTCGATGCAAGTCACAGGCTCCCAGCCGATGCGTTCGGGAGACTATCCTTTACCATCGCTAACTATCCAAAACCATTTGGGGTTTCTGTTTAATCCCATAAGCCGCGACTGTCCGGGGGAAAAATAATTACGGATGACGATGGGTAGCAACGAGGAATTTGAGATCCTGAAAATCTTTGCGGGGGACAGTGTCAACTTCCAAATCAATGACGCGGCGACGAATATCGGAAACGTCATAATCCAATTTATCGACTTTTTTATCAAGCATAGTGACTTTTTGATCTAACGCATTGACTTTTTGATCGAGAACATCCACCTTCCCCTCGATACGAGTCGTTTCTTTACTTACTGCTGTAATAATTTGAGATGCCAAATCATCCAGATCGCCAACCGTAACTGGTTTTGCAAGATCACGGTGTTTTTTCTTCATACCGCCACTGTATCACTGCTGACGATACGGCGCAATATGATAGAATAGCCTCATGTTTGATTTCCTGTTTGGTCTTCTTTCCCATGACTTAGGAATTGATTTAGGGACTTCGTCGGTATTGGTATTCGTCAAAGATAAAGGCATCGTCATCCGTGAGCCGTCCGTCGTGGCCCGACACAAAAAAACCAAAGCTATTGTCGCAATCGGCCGGGAGGCCAAGCGGATGATCGGGAAAACTCCCGGGACAATTGAAGCCATCCGGCCGCTCCGTGACGGTGTGATTAGCGACTTTGACGCAGCGGTATCCCTTCTCACGCATTACATAAGGCTCGTTCACGAACATCCCGCGAACCCCTTTTTGCCGAAAATCCCTCGCCCGAAAGTGGTCATCGGCATCCCCTCCGGAGTCACGGAGGTCGAGCGCCGGGCGGTACAGGAAGCGGCAATCGGGGCAGGAGCAAGAGCGGCATTTCTCATCGAGGAGCCGATGGCCGCAGCAATCGGGGCAGGACTCCCCATACTCGAAAGCCAGGGAACGTTTATCTGCGACATCGGTGGGGGAACGAGTGAAATTGCCGTCCTGTCTTTAGGCGGAATCGTGGTCAACCGCAGTATCCGGGTAGCCGGCGATGAAATGGATGAGGCCATTACCAACTTTATACGCCTCAAGCACTCGCTTCTCATCGGACAACTCTCGGCTGAAGAAGTCAAAATTGCAATCGGCAGTGCCTACCCGGTCGATAAAAACGATCGGGTGACCGTCGTACGGGGAAGAGACATGGAAACCGGTCTTCCTAAATCGGTGCGCATCAATGAATCAGAAATCCGTGAGGCTCTCGCTTCTGTCGTCCATGAAATCGTGGAATCGATAAGCGAGACGATAGAGGAGACACCACCGGAACTGGTTGGAGACATCATCGAGCACGGCATCATCCTCGCTGGCGGAGGATCGATGCTTACCGGCATCGACCGCCTTGTTGCCAATGAACTCAAAATGCCGGTCTGGGTGACCGACGATCCGCAGACTGCAGTTGTACGAGGTTGCGGTAAGCTGCTCAGTGATGAATCATTGCTCCGGAAAGTAAAAGTTGCAGCGAGGAAGATATAACACCCTGTCATTGCGAGACCGTTCTGACGGCGCGGCAATCCTTAGAGATTGCTTCGTCGAGGACTCCTCGCAATGACACATACAATATGCTATTTGCTACTTTTATCTCTCGTTTACTCGATCCCCTGTGGGTCATCCCCGCCGTTACCATGCTTGGCGCGCGCCGGTCGGGACTGGAGGGCTTGGTACTTATCCGATTTCTTCTGGTTATCACTATATTCATGCTCGGCATCCCGCTTGTCCTTCGCCTCCTCTACCGGCGCAATGGCGATTGGGATATATCCCAGCGCGTCGACCGACCCAAAGCACTCGCAGTACTTCTTGTGTTGGGCTTGATAAACATTGCCCTGGCGGCTGTTTGGGATATTCCGGGTCTTACACAACTTTTTGTACTATATGAAGTATGGATGGCGGGATTTCTAGTCATTTCACTCTTTTGGAAAATATCGGGTCACGCCGGAGGCATTGCTCTGGGCACGGGACTCATCATCCTTTGGTATGGGTGGATTTGGTGGCCTCTCCTCCTCCTCGTACCCCTCATGGGGTGGGCGAGAGTGGCCACAAAAAATCATACAACGCTCCAGGTGCTCGCAGGAGCAGTGTATTCATGGGGTATGATCGTGATGTTCCAAAATGTCATCCTCGGGCTTGACCCGAGGATCCATCTAACAATTCTACCCTGGATTCCCGCCTTCGCGGGAATGACAGGCCAATAATGAAACTTGGGCAAGCATTCTCTGATTCCGTCATCATAGAACAAAAAACGACCCGACGGTTTCCTGCGTCGCTTGCACCGAAATGGTGGCTAGGGGCAGGAAAAGCTCTCCTTTTTACTTCTGTACTCTTTGTATCACTCTTCATCCTCCTTTGGCGATTGTTTGACCTGACATTCATAAAAGGCCATAGGTTACGCGCGCTTGCCGAAGGCAACCGGACACGTGAACTTATAAGACACGCGCCGCGGGGACGAATCCTGGACCGGACAGGAAAAGTACTTGCGGAAAATGTCCCCACACGCCGCATGAATGGAATCTACATCGAAAACGATTACGGCCGGAAGTACGTCGATGGTACTTCTACCTTTCCCGTCGTCGGCTACACCGGAGAGATTAGTGAAAAAGAGCTTCTTGATCCGTATTTTCAACTTCGGGGGTATCTCCCGGGGGATCGCCTGGGCCGGATGGGCGCTGAAGCCGTGTTTGAAGAGCGGCTTCGTGGAAAAAACGGTAAAGATCTTGTAGAAATCACCTCTTCAGGGGATATTACCCGTACCCTCGGACACGTTCCGGAAATCCCCGGAGAGGACATAGAACTATCGGTCGATCGCGCCCTCGCCCTCGCCGCACAAAACGCATTTCCAGAGGGAGAGAAAGGAGCCGTTATCGTCACCAAACCAACAACCGGAGAGATCCTTACCATCTATTCCAGTCCCTCTCTTGATATGAATATATTCACGGAGTCTCTTTCAGAGGAAAAATATGACGCGCTTGTGAACCATCCTGATCGACCGATGTTTAACCGTGGCATAGGGGGGGTATACCCACCCGGATCGACATTTAAAATCGTGACGGCCATCGCCGCACTCGAGGAAAACGTAATCACGGATAAAACACTCGTTGAAGATGTTGGAGTCCTCACTATAGGGCCGTACTCTTTTCCGAACTGGTACTTTACCCAATACGGAAAAACAGATGGACTCGTAGATATTATCAAAGCCCTGCAGCGCAGTAACGACATTTTCTTTTACAAAACAGGAGAGGCAACCGGTATCACGAAGCTGGGTATATGGGCAAAGCGTCTGGGTCTCGGCCGTGCTCTCGGCATAGAACTTCCCGGTGAAGCGGTCGGCCTGATGCCGGATCCGGTTTGGAAGGCTACACAATTCGATTCAGAAATTGATAAAGAAGTCAGAAACGACCAATGGTACTTAGGAGACACGTATCACGTGAGTATCGGGCAAGGGTACCTCCTCACGACCCCGCTCCAGGTAAATGCCTGGACCAACGTAATCGGAAGCGGTGGAAAACTTTGTAAGCCGACCATCGTGAAAAATAGTCAGACCTGTAAAAGTCTGGAAATTAAAAAAGAAACGATTAAGCTGATTACCGAGGGGATGAAGCAGGCGTGCGAACCAGGCGGGACCGGATGGCCACTGTTTGAATTCTCTGTCATTCCGGCCTCAGAGCCGGAATCCATTGAGAATAAAGATGGATCCCGGGTCACTGCCCGGGATGACATAAAAGTACCTGTTGCCTGTAAAACAGGAACTGCCGAGTTTGGGGATCCCCAGGAACGTACCCATGCCTGGTTTACCGCTTTTGCCCCGATTGTTGAACCCGAAATATCTGTCACTGTCCTGGTGGAAGGAGCAGGAGAGGGGAGTGACAAAGCCGCGCCAGTTGCGAAAAAAATATTAGAGGAATGGTTTTCACGGTAAGTAATTTTTGCTATGTTAAACTAACTTATGGCGGAAATATCTCCCAATTTATATATCTTGCAAGCGTTTAAAAATCTTCACTCCTTAGGGGATGCGACGGTTGCCGTATTGGAAAAATCAAAGCGCCCCCACATACTACAAGGAGCAGAGCACTTTCCGTCCACAGGCGGGTTTATTGTGGCTGCCAATCATTTTGTTCGGGTAGATGACCCCACTGACATGACCGGAGATCAAAAAATGAATGATATATATCAGGCGATGGGACTTATCACAAGAGCAGTAAGAGAAAAATGTCCAGATACTACCGTGGTATGGACTCCATCAGAAGTACCCAGGCCGGAGGCTCTTTGGCCCAAAACAGCGACTCCGAGAGAACTTCTTGCTTGGCTCGAGAAAGATGCCAGATTTGCAGGCGCGAATATCCTTCGCAAAACATTCCTTTCTCTCGTTTCAAATGCAAATGATGTTCTTCCTGTTCCACATGGCACAAAGGGAATGCGCACGTTTTATAAAGAGGCCATCAGCAGCCTGAGACAAAAAAACGTAATTGCGCTCTTTCCCGAAGGGGAAGTAAGTGTGTCCATGCGCCAAGCGAAAGAAGGATTTGCACATTTGGCATTTGCAGCACAAGTGCCAGTGATTCCTGTTTCCACCTATGATCAAGACGGCGTATTATGTGCGGTGCTTTCTTCTCTGATGCAGCCTCCGCAACAACGATCGGACATATCCGCATTCGCCGATAGCGTCATGCAAACAATTGCCCAAAAATTACCCTTGAACCTTCGTGGTGTATACTCATAAGATTCTAGTGAAGTGTCTATGAACAATCCTCGACTTCTCATCATCGGAGCAGGACCCTGCGGGCTGGGAGCAGCATGGCGACTTCATGAGTTGGGTTACTCTAATTTTCACGTCTATGAACAATCAAATCATGTGGGCGGACTTGCCAGTTCCTTTATAGATCCGGAAGGTTTTACCTGGGATATTGGCGGCCACGTGCTCCACTCTCATTATGAGTATTTTGACCGCATGTTTGAAGAGGTCATGCACGATGATTACTTTACGCACGAGCGCGAATCGTGGATATGGATCTCTAATCGTTTTGTGCCCTACCCGTTTCAAAATAACATCCATCGCCTACCCCAAAAAGCGATGCGTGAATGTCTTGACGGCCTAAAGAAAATCGCGCGCGAAAAACCACAGAATGTTAAAAACTTTGCCGATTGGATCGTCGCTTCTTTTGGACCCGGTATCGCGAAGTACTTCCTCTGCCCCTATAACACAAAAGTCTGGGCGTACCCACCGAATAAAATGAATTTTCAATGGGTAGGGGATCGCGTAGCTAATGTTGATATCCATCGCATAGAAGCAAATATTCGGGATTCTAAAGATGATATCTCCTGGGGGCCTAATGCGGTGTTTCATTTTCCCAAACACGGGGGCACGGGAGAGATTTGGCGACGGGCAGCAAAAAAATTTCCCGGCAACATTTCATTTCAAAAAAAAGTTAAAGACATCGACATTAAAAAAAGGATCGTTCAATTTAGCGATAATACAAAAGACCAATACGATGAACTGCTCTCCACCATGCCCCTTAATTCACTTCTGGATGCTATCAATCCATCCCTCTACAGCCAACCATTTCCACTTCATTTCTCTAGCGTTGCAATTGTTGGTATAGGTGTCCGGGGTGATGTACCCGAGCGCTTACGCACAAAGTGTTGGATATATTTTCCGGAGGATAAGGCACCATTTTTTCGTGCAACCGTATTTTCAAACTACTCAACGTACAATGCCCCAGCCGGGACATGGTCGCTCATGACAGAACTATCCGGTTCTCCATTCCGTCCGTTTCCAAAAGGCGATCTCGTGGATATGGTTTTGCAAGGCGCTCGGGCCACCCATCTCATAACAAAACAAGATACCATAGTTGATACGTGGCTTTTCCAAACACGCTATGGATATCCCACTCCGACCTTGAATCGAGATAGGTTCCTCGATACTATCTTACCGCATCTAGCAAAAAATCATGTATTCGCTCGAGGAAGATTTGGTGCATGGAAGTACGAGGTAAGTAATCAGGATCATACTTTTATGCAGGGAGTTGAGTGGGTGAATCATGTCCTCGAAGGCGGAGAAGAAATAACCCTCACCAAACCGGGTGTTGTCAATGCAAAAAAATCATGAAAATTCTTATGGTCACGGCTACCTATCCGCCAAGCACCAATGGAATAGCAATATCCACGAAACGCGCGGTCGATGCTCTTGCCCGGGCAGGCCATGACGTTGCGGTACTAGGACCTGAGCATAAAAATATGAATGAATCTTACTACTATACGTTTCAAACGGTACATCATGTACCCGGCATGCCATCAGATTACCCGTTGGTTCTTCCGTGGATGGCGGATAAAACAAAAAAAGAAATAAATAAAAATACATGGGATATCGTGCATGTCCATCACCCCAC
>JBBTUC010000020.1:0-11560 GCA_038078675.1 Patescibacteria group bacterium | reverse complement strand
GATTACCTTTATCATCGTTGCCGCCGGAGCCGACGGCCATCACTTGGCCCATTTGAGGTTTTTCTTTTGCACTGTCAGGGAGAATAATGCCAGAGGGAAGTTTTTCCTCCGCTTGAAGCGGTTTAATGAGAACGTTGTCAAATAAGGGCTGAATATTCATTTTTACCATACGATTGCCTCCTTTAGAAAAAATTCACGAGTGACTGACTATTTGAGTAGTACGAATTTTTTGGCAGTCTTTAGAAGTGACTGCTATCTTACCGCCCATAGAAAATCTTGTCAAGGGGGACATTAAAACGCATCAATCTCTCTCCCAGATCCCGTTTAATCCAAACGCGTGCATCCCTCGGGTGGAAACGGATGACTTTATCACTTACTACTTCTGAAGTCTGACGTTTGCGCATATATCGCAACTGTATGAAACGGGCAATCGGCTCAAAAATGCTGAATGCTTTATATGACTTTTGACTTTTGACTTTTGACTTTTGTCCCGCGGAGCGAGATCCCGCTTCGCGGGAACTTTTGACTTTTTCCTCCCACGCATTTGGCAAAAACTTCCTCACCCATGTATTGGCTCGAAGGAACATGCTATAGGTATTATCCCGCTCCCACAGTGGCGTCATAAGGAGGACTTCATGGGCAGTAAACAAATCCCTCTCTTTTTGCGGTATTGCAAGACCATTTACACTCATAAACATATTGAGGCATACTAGGTCCCGAACGTTGGTGTCGCCTGGACGGCGCCGGAGGTGTAAAATATCAAGAAGAATCGTTGAAAGTGCCCGCGTCATCCACATCGTCTTTGACGCAGTAATTATAAAAAAGTCTATATCATCAGAAGCTCTTACGTTTGATCGGGTCAATCCTCCGGTCACACCAATGAGCATAATGGTAGGAATATGTTTTAGTAGATTTGCAATCCATTGTGCGCGGGTCCATTTATCAATCGACCACGCTTCCCGTTTCTTTCTTATTTCAAACAGACGTCTAGTGGGATGAAAAGAGGAGTAAATTTTTTTTAAAGACTGCCTTGGGTAATTACGTACATACGGAAGCCACGTTCTCACTTCTTCCTCCGTCAGTGGGTAATCAAAAATATTTGCGTAACAGAGTGCCGCGATGATGGCGTCATGAAGCGTTAGGTTCATGAAATTACTGGGAGGCAGGCGGGGCACTATTACTCGTCAGTCCATATTGGCTAAGTACTTGCCGGAAACCGCTTGCGGCGGTTGTGAGCGCGGCGCTTGGGGCAGACCCTGCAGAAACGCTATTGACGGCGTCTTCCAAGTATTTAATGAGTTTATCGTTAAGACCGTTATCAAACGTACGCGATGCCAGTGGAAATGATTTGGCGGTCTTCCCTTGTTTAGCATAGGCCCCGGCAAAGGAATCCGCCTCAATCGTCGCGCCAAGATCACTCCTTGCGTATACCTCACCGAACAGTCGTGTTTTGGCTGCTTCGGAATAAAGTTTGGTCACCACCTCGCGGCTCGTCATATATTTCAGGAAGGTGAATGCCTGCGGCTGCAGCTTGCTTTTATTGGAAACTCCCTCTACCCAGTAGGAAGCCCAACTCACCGTGTTACCCGGCAGTTGCGGCACCGGCACAATTTTGAAACGAAGCTCAGGGCTTAATTGACCAACATCAAACGCACGCCATGATGGGGCGAGGATCATTGCTACTTTGCCTATGGCAAATGCGTAAATACTGTTGTCGAGTGTCTCATTCCAAGTGTACATAGGATCCACCGGATCGGCAAACTTTCTGTAAAATAATAATGTTTCTTCTGCTTCCTTGCCGTTTAGGCCCACGAGATTGGCACCATTCTGAAGCATCATAAGACCCAAAATGTCGCTCCAATTTTCCACATTACCGGTGGCACCCAAAGCAATTGCTGAAGTCATAATCGTCGTTCCGTCTTTTACGGTAAGTTTAGGAACAATTGCAAGCACATCCTCCCATGTAACGGGGGTAGATACCCCCGCTTTAGCAAAAAGATCTTCATTAATGTAAAGCCCCAAGCCATCGATCATCATGGGAATGCCGTAGATAGCCGTCCCTGCAACCAAATCATTACTCGCGACCGGATAAAAGGCAGAAGAAAACTCGGCAGGCGTCATGACAGTTTTGGGCACGGGAGCCAAATCAGAGCCGAGCATGGCGACCCATGTATTATGGAAACGAAATAGATCCGGCCCTTCACCACGAGCAATTGCCGCAGAGAGTCGCTCCCGATATTGTCGCGGGGATTGTTTGATATAAGAAACTTTTATTTTGGGATTTTTTGCCTCAAAATCGGCAATTGTCGAAGCAACGGTAGCGTCGTTCTCCCATAACCCCCAATACGTGATGGTCACCTGCTTTGAACTCGTCATGAGTCCTAATACAAATCGTCCTCCAACAGCCAATCCAAAAAAAACAAATACAAACACCAAAATCATAAACATCCTCTTTTTCATATTTCCCCCACCAACTGACGGATGATTATCTCGCTGAGGGACCGCGACTTGTGGAATAAATGGATTAACCGAAGGTCCCACGGCCGGCGGAACAGACGACGGCACATCGGAATTCAACGTTTGCGGATCAAACATAATACCCCCTTGGGGATTCATCGAGGGAATAACAATGGTTTCCTGGGCAGATGTTTCTGCAGGTTCAGGAGGTACAAATGTACCACTCGGGGGAATTGATGGTTGTGGCTCCTGCTTCTGGTCGTCCATACTCTTTTTCCTGTACAATTATCATATCATGCACTGGTCAAAGCACAAGACAACACGTTTCCTCCATAATGACGTTATCATCGCCCTCTTCGTAAGCGCAATTATTTCCGGTATCAGCGCTATTGCAATAGTTAAAAGTTACGATTCCATTTACAAAGGACGGATCTATCCATCAGTTATGATCAGTGGCGCGTCTGTTGGCGGCAAAACACCGACGGAGGTTGAATCATACTGGACGGGCAGAAATGAACCATTCCAAAAAGCCTCGTTTACCTTTACCTTCGAAAATAATGTCGCAACCGTTTCCGGCATGGATCTGGGTTTGGGTTTTGATGCCACGCTTTCGGCTACCCAAGCGTACCTCGTCGGCAGATCCGGTAATTTTACAAGCGACCTCTTAGCAAAATTCTATCCTGCTCCGACCTTACTTACCTCCTATTTTCGCTATCAGGAGGATATCCTCAACGAAACTTTACAAGATCTTTCAGATCGCATCAACATCCCGGTTGTTGACGCACTCTTTGATTTCCGCGGGGGGAAAGTTACGGCATTTCGTCTATCAAAAGATGGTCGGGAAGTTGATCTCGCAGAGGCGAAAGCGCGTTTTGACGTTGCGGTAAATAATATTTCCGATTCCACTGACCCACATATTGTGGTAGCGCTCCCGATTCGGACCGTCAAACCAACACTCACGACGGACCGCGTGAATGCGTTTGGCATTAAAGAACGTATTGGCCGCGGGTACTCGGAGTTTGCCCACTCGATCCCCGGCCGCGTGCATAATGTAGCGCTCGCTGCTGCTAAACTCCACGGACTTCTCATCAAACCCGGAGATACATTTTCATTTAATGAAGCGCTCGGAGACGTATCAGCCACCACCGGATTCCAGCCGGCATACGTGATTAAAGACGGCCGGACCGTCTTGGGAGATGGTGGTGGTGTTTGCCAAGTATCAACAACACTGTTTCGGGCTGCCCTGGCGGCCGGTCTTCCCATCGTTGACCGGCGTGCACACGCCTATCGGGTAGCATATTATGAACAGGCGGGATATAAAGCAGGATTAGATGCAACGGTCTTTTCCCCTTCCGTCGACCTTAAAATAAAAAACGACACGCCCGGCTACATACTCATCCAGACAAAAACAGATCCACAAAATACGACACTCACATTCGAGCTCTTCGGTACAAGTGACGGAAGAAAAGCAGAAATCTATAATCATGTCGTGGGAGGCATCACTCCGCCCCCGCCGGATCTTTACCAGGATGATCCGACTCTCCCGGTTGGTGTCGTCAAGCAGGTGGATTTTGCCGCCTGGGGAGCTAAAGCAAGTTTTCAATATAAAGTCACACGCGGAACTGAAATACTCCAGGATACGAGTTTCGCTTCCAACTTCCGCCCGTGGCAGGCCGTGTACCTACGCGGGACGAAACAGTAATTATGACCAGGTAGTAGAATTTCGACACGCGATTTTTTCTTTGCCGCATGACCAAATGACTACCTAAAAGCATTATGTACTATGGATATACAGAAAGGAGGTTGAAGTTTTGACCGCGTAAGGCAAAGGTCGAAATTTCACTACCTGGATGAAAAAAGTTCTCGTCGGAGGATGTTTTGACCTCCTTCACTACGGTCATACTAAATTCTTACAAAAATCCAAAACAATGGGTGATTATCTTGTGATAGCGCTTGAATCCGACGAAAACGTGCGCAAAATGAAAGGTGATGGCCGACCGATCCACTCCCAAGAGCAACGGAAAACCATGCTTGAGGCGCTTTCCTGTGTGGATGAAGTCATTTCCCTTCCCCCTATGAACAGCCACCAAGAATACTATGACCTCGTCACCCGCGTCCACCCGCAGGTTATCGCCATCACCGAAGGTGATCCATTAGAAAAAAACAAACGTGAACAGACAATCAAAGCCGGCGCGGAGCTTATCGTCATCCCCAAAATCCCCACCCCCTCCACCTCCCAACTCGCCAAACTTCTTGGCCTCGAGTAAAATGAGGGCATGAAAATACTCTCTATCGAGACCTCTTGTGATGAGACGGCGGCGGCGGTCGTTGAGGATGGAGTTAAAATCATATGCAATATCATCGCCTCTTCTACAAAGATGCATGAAAAATACGGCGGCATTGTGCCGGAGGTTGCCGCCCGCGAACAACTAAAATGCATCATCCCCGTCATCACGGAATCACTCCAACCGTTCTTTCAAACAAATTCTACACTTCTACATAGGAGTGTAGAATTACAATCTCTACGGATGAAAGAAACGATAATAAAATCGATAGATGCTATAGCGGTGACGGTCGGGCCGGGACTTATTGGGAGTCTTCTCGTCGGTGTGGAAACCGCCAAAACCATCGCCTTCGTCACCGGCAAACCCATCATCCCCGTCAATCATGTCATCGCCCATATGTATGCGAATTTAGTTGATTCCTCGTTTGTCATTCCGGGCTTGACCCGGAATCCATCTTCTTTCTCAACTGGATCCCGGCTCGGAGGCCGGGATGACAATAGGAAAATACAATTCCCTGCAATCTCTCTCGTCGTCTCCGGTGGTCACACCGAACTCTATTTAATGAAGTCATCCAAGGATTTAACGTGGCTCGGGGGGACACTGGATGATGCAGCAGGAGAATGTTTTGACAAAACCGCGAGACTTCTGGGCTTCGGCCACGGCGGCGGCGCATCCATACAATCAGCCGCCGAAAAGTTTAAAGTTTCAAGTTTAAAGTTTAAAATATCTCTCCCTCGTCCGATGATGCACGACACAACGCTCAATTTTTCATTCAGTGGATTAAAAACTGCAGTCATGCGGGAGTGGAAAAAGTGTCATCCCGGGCTTGACCCGGGATCCAGCTTAAAAATAGATTCCGGCTCTACGGCCGGAATGACAAATGCATTTGCCTACAAAATCCAGGAGGCCATCACTGACGTTCTTGTAAAAAAAACCCTTCGCGCAGCAAACCAATTTGGAGCAAAATCAATTCTTCTCTCCGGCGGTGTCGCAGCCAACACGCGCCTTCGCGAAAAATTCTCAATTCTCAATTCTCAATTCTCAATTCACGCGCCAGATGCCGCGTTATGTACTGACAACGCCGTCATGATCGGAGCCGCCGCCTTATTCAACGGTACACCCACAGATTGGCACTCCATCACCGCACAGCCCGATCTAAGCGTCGAAATATAAACTGCTTCTTCTCTAGAGCATTACAGTAGGATATTCAAGGACCGTCCCTAAATTCACAGTTACTGTCTCACCTAACTGACTAACTTCCATTTTCCCCAAATCTACTGTAACACCAGTCAATTCAACACCAGACAGTCCTATTGTTGGAAGTTCTTCGTATCCGGCTTCTCTCATTGCTTTGAGCATTACTACGCTATCATTATCAGGTGAGTCTCCACCAAAGACAAAATCTCCAAGGTTTCCCCCTAGAATTACTACATTAATATTTTTCTCTCGAAATGTAGGTATTTGTCGAATTGCTTCCTCTCGTGTGGTTGCTTCACCTGCATAACTATGCCCTGCTGCCTCTAATTTATCTTTTATAAGTTCAAGCCACTTTGGATCATCTTCAGCTACAAAAACATTAGCATGTGGAGCCATAATTATTTCACCTCCTCTTGAGCAGAAGATAAAAAGGAGGTTACTCTCTCTCTCTCTGCAAAAGTCAAGAAAATGGGATATACTGGGGATATATGGCCCATCCGCCCACATCACTTCAAGCAGTACTAAAATCAGCAGCAGTAGAAGATCTTGATTTGGAAAAAAATAAAGCCTATGTCGTTCACCAAGTATTGGCACTTGGTACGTGGGAACAAATAAGATGGTTATTAAATTATTACGGAGTCGATATGGTGCGGGAAGTCTTTCAAAAACAGCCGATGAAACTCTATTCACCTGCAGCATTCCATTTTACTCAACTCATTCTCAATGCACCAGACACATTGGTACACACCAATCTCTATGACCAAACTTTACCTCGACACATTGGATGACCAGCGGCAATTGACGTTTTTCAAGCTCATTGCATTTGCAAAAAGCGCGGTGCTTGCTGGAGGAACTGCTCTTGCACTCCAAATTGGCCATCGGAAGTCATTTGATTTTGACCTGTTCCTGCCAAATCCAATCCCCAGAACGCTCTATAAATCCGTGCAGGAAGTTTTTAGTGAGTCACCACTCAAGCATGTAGACACGGGGAACCAATTAACCATTGAGCTAACTTCCGGCATTGAAATAACGTTTCTGTATTACTGGCATAAACCACTCTACACCACCATTCCTACTCACTCGCTTGCCCTGTGTGACAAACGCGATATTGCTACGGATAAAGCGATGACCCTCGGGAAACGCAATGCATGGCGGGATTATGTTGATTTCTTTTTTCTCTTGAGAGACCACCACGTCTCACTTGCTCAAATTGTTGCCGATGCGGAAAAACGGTTCGGAAATGAATTTTCAACCAAATTGTTTCTCCAACAGCTTTCCTATACCGGGGACATAAAAGATTTTTCCATTACTTACGTAGGTCATCAGTACACACCACAGGAGATTTCAAAATTTTTAGAACAGCAAGCAAAAAATTACGCAAAAACATCATTACCTCTGTAGCCGCCTACTTCCGAGGCGTCCCCACCACCTGGCACGAGGTTACTGCAATTCCAGATCTTACCGTTGAAAGCAATTATTAAAGGCTATTGATATATGTCTGAAGTTCAAATATATTAACATCTTTTTTCCCAAAATTTCTTGTGACGCCTGGCATAGGATCTGGATCTCCAGAAAAACCTATTGTTGGGATAGAAATCTCTAGATCTCGCATTTGTTCGAGTATCCTCTGACTGTCGTTCTCAGGAGAATCCATTGGTTTTTTCGGACCATCTATGTTACCACCAAGAATGATCGCACGGAATTTTCTTTTACCTTCTGATAGTTGTAATAGTATATCCCTAGCCTCTGCTACTGTAGTAACAACTTGCACTTCGAAAGTATTCGATAGTCCCATCGGAAGCATGGAAATCCAATTAGAATTATGTTTACCTTCAACGTAAAGAATATGTTCTTGCTCTAGTGTCATACACTTTCCGCCTCCACCGGAGCTGCCTTACGGCAGGAGGCATATAGTAAGCTGGAATTTACTCTCTCTCTCTGGCTAAAAGTCAATGTTGACAAGTATGACCAGAAGTATTACTATAGTTCATATCTAAGATATGAACACACAACGCATTACCATTAGCGTTCCGACAGAAGTTTATACACTCCTCACTCAACAGGTGGTTTCCGGAAACGTGAGTCAGTACATATCCGAAACCATCCACAGCCGTCTCGTTGAAAACAAGTTAACGCAAAAGCTCAAAAAGGACCCGATAGAAGAATTCTTCGCTCTACGAAAATACACAACGAAGATCCCGACCAAAAAAATCCTTCGCGCAATACACAAAGGCCGTCAGGGTGGTCTATGAACAAGATCGTTATTATAGACGCTTCCGTACTCCTCACGGAAATAATCGGGAAGAGTGAACAGATCGAAAGAAAATTACGGCATATCCTTCGCGATACACCGCCCGCGGCATACATACTCCCATTTACGCTCGCGGAATTTGCCAATGGGATACGCTTTTCCACTCATGATATCTCTGTCGCCAGGCAAGCTCTCGACCGGTTTACCGCGCTTGCACTTCCGGTGATGCCGATTGTCCCCGGTGACATGCGTGCTATTGTCGAGCTTTCCTATCGCCTCAACACTACCGTCTATGACACGGCATATCACTATTGGGCACTCATGCACGAAGGAATGTTCATTACGTGTGATAAAGACTACTTTAAAAAAGCCTCATCGCTTGGGCACATTGAACTGTGGGAATAACAAATCACGCCAACAACGCCTTCTTCCTCGGCTCCCGCTCCGCCGCCTGGCACAGGATTTTTGCCATCCCTGATTTATCTATAGAAAACATTGCCAATTCGTTCACTTAAATCTCTCTATGGTATATTACCGCATACCTTTCCATAGCTCTTTCTTTCATAGGTTTTTGTTCTATTGATAGAACAACCTCACCATCCTCAATGTTTGTCAGGTCTAAAGGAATATTGACAAGTACTTCAAGTGCTGGATCATCAAGACTGACAACTCCAAAATCATGGAGTAAATCGGATCCTGCTCTATAAAGATATCCGCTTGACCCTTTGTGATTTATCACCACTCCTGTCGTTGTCACTTCTATTGGTATTGTTACCTCTCCATACTCGATGGTAACCGGGCCTTGATCGAGGTTCCCTAAATTTCGCCATGTTTTCCATACACCGTCCGGTGTAACAGACTCATCAAATTCTTGTTCAACTGCAATTAAGATCATACCTTCTACCTCCTCAGGGCAGATAGATAAGCAGGAAGGTACTCTCTCTCTCTGGCCAAAAGTCAAATTAAAGAATGTGCAGTCCCGTATTGACATACGTTAAAAAATATGTTATACATAATTTTATATGTTATACCCTCGGGTACAAATGGTTTCTGTCAAAGGTCAGGTGGTGCTTCCTGCAGAGGCACGGGCTGCGTTTGGCATGCTGCCGGGAACGGCGGTGACCGTGATACCGGACCTTATCCGCAAGCAGGTGGTCATTGTTCCTCTCGATGAAGAGAACTCGGTGAACCGTGGCTACGGCCTGTTGGCTGGAAAGGCGTCATCTTTAACCCGGCAGCTCATGAAAGAAAAAATCCGTGAAGCGGCCCTCGAAAAGAAAAAATATGAAGTCGTACGTTCTCGATAGTTTTGCGCTTCTGGTTTTTTTACAAAAAGAGCCAGGAAGCGGTCACATACACGACATCCTGCAAAAAGCGAGGAAAAAACAAGCGACCGTATTTTTTTCGGAAATCAGTCTCGGAGAGGTGTATTATATCCTGATCCGCTCAATGGGATTAGGAGACGCAAAAATCGCGCTTGCACATATTCTTGCATTGCCCATGACGGTTATCCCGGCAGAACTCAAAGACGTACTTGCGGCAGCAGAATATAAATCGCGCGGCGCCATTTCGTATGCGGACTGCTTTGTGGTTGCGTTGGGAGAAACCATGCACGCGACGGTGGTTACCGGAGACCGGGAATTTGCAGCATTTGAAAAAGATGTTGAAGTCTCGTGGATAATTGAAAAATAAATTATAATTTTATGGAGAAAACGTACAATCCACAAGTTGTCGAAGGACCAATCTACAAGATGTGGGAAGAGGGTGGATACTTCACGCCAAAAATAGATAAATCCAAACAAGCTTTTTCAATTCTTTTACCACCGCCGAACGCTAACGCAGATCTCCATGTGGGCCACGCGATGTATGTGGTCGAGGACATCATGATTCGCTACCACCGGATGAAGGGCGACCCCACGCTCTGGCTCCCCGGAGCTGACCACGCAGGTTTTGAGACGCAGTACGTCTATGAAAAACATTTGGCCAAACAGGATAAAAGTAGATTTGATTTTGACCGCGAGACGCTCTACCGGGACATCTGGAACTTCGTCGCCGAAAACCGCGGTAAAATGGAAAATCAACTGCGCCGCCTCGGGTTTTCCCTGGACTGGAGCCGGAATGTATTCACCCTTGACCCAAACGTCATCACTACGGTATATGCTTCATTCAAACAACTTTTCGATGAGGGCCTCGTATACCGGGATAAACGTCTCGTGAACTATTGTACCAAAGACGGCACAGGATTTTCCGATCTCGAGGTTCTGTACGTCGAGCGCAATGACCCGCTCTACTATATAAAGTACGGCCCTTTTACGATAGCCACCGCACGGCCGGAGACGAAGTTCAGAGACACGGCTCTCGCCGTCAACCCCAAAGACCCGCGGTACAAAAAGTACATAGGACAAACCTTGAAAATTATGGGCCTCTTGGGACCGATTACCATGACGGTCATCCCCGATCCTCATGTCGACCCAAAATTCGGAACGGGAATTATGAAAGTGACCCCGGCGCATGATCCGCATGATTTTGAATTAGGAAGGCAATTCAATCTGGCCGTATCCCCTATCATCGATTTCCGGGGAAAAATGGATTTCTCGTGGTTTCTCTCCCGAAAAGATATCGACCCAAAGTACCGCACGAGAGCAGAGAGTTATCATGGTAAAAAGGTTGCCATTGTGCGGCCACTTATGGTTGAAGATCTCAAAGCCGATGGTTTGCTCATCAAAGTGAACGAGGCGTATACTCACAGGATCGGAACCTGCTGGAAATGCGGCACCGTCATAGAACCGCTTCCGCTTGAGCAGTGGTATGTAAAAGTCCAGCCACTTGCAAAAAAAACGACTGACGCGATCAACAAGAAACAAGTGACATTCGTCCCGAAACGGTTTGAAAAAACAGCCAAACAGTGGCTGACCAACTTCCATGACTGGAACATCAGCCGCCAAAACGTCTGGGGCATCCGCATCCCTGCTTGGAGATGCGATACGTGTTTAGCGTGGACTGTCACATCCGGCGAGACGCCATCATCATGTAAATCCTGCAGCTCCACCAAACTTACGCAGGACACTGATACATTTGATACGTGGTTTAGTTCGGGACAGTGGCCCTTCGCGACACTTCAATCAAAAAGTGACTTTGACTATTTTTATCCGACGAGTGTTATGGAAACAGGGTACGACATTCTCCCCTGGTGGATCTGCCGGATGCTTATGTTGGGCATCCATTTAACCAATGATGTACCGTTTAAAACTGTTTATCTCCATGGACTTGTACGCGATAGTAAAGGCCAAAAGATGAGTAAGAGCAAAGGCAATGTCATCAATCCTCTGGCGATGGTGGACCAGTACGGAGCCGATGCTCTCCGTATGGC
>JBBTUC010000019.1:0-8679 GCA_038078675.1 Patescibacteria group bacterium | reverse complement strand
GCGCGCCTGGGAGGAATTGAACCTCCGACCCTCTGTTCCGAAGACAGATGCTCTAATCCGCTGAGCTACAGGCGCAATGTCACCAATTATAGCACGCGTTTCAGATGATTTCTTCTTTTTTGATTCTAATGAAGCGGATCCATTCCTCGACGACTTCGAAGATGACCTTAAGGGGAGCTTCGAGAATAAAATCAAAGAGAAAGATGAATATGTTCATCTTGGCAATTCCCTGGGATAGTACGTGTCCCGCACGGAGAACAGGAAGGAAGAAAAAGTCGAAGAGCGGCTCGAGTATTCCCTGGCGCTCGACCATCTCGTACTCTTTCGCAGAGAGTCGTATGCGATAGGCAAAGAAACTGATAAGCGCGACGAAGAATATAAAAATGATTTGGCTCGCGATACTAAAGTGCATGGACGAAAGGAGCGTATGGATGAGGCCAAACGTGATGCCATAGGTAGCAAGATAAAATAGAGAGAATATAGCCGATAAGAGCGGACGTCGTACATAAGGGCGAGAAATAAACGAATCAGTATCGGATTTGAGGCTATCGAATTTGTAGATGATGGTAAATAGTCGATCAATAAGTCTGCGCGTATTATCCGCTCCCGGTACCGAAAAAAGTCCCGCAACGAGAATGAGGAGTATCGGCGGGAAGAGGGTATTCACCGCAAGTGGTAGATACGCAATTTTTTTAGCTATAAACAGATCGTAAGGGGCCTCAAGCGCCAAGGCGAAAAGCATTTTCGTAAAGAAGATGTAGATAAAACTTCGAACGATAGCTCTCCGCACTTTATTGCCGATCTCTTGATAGCGGTGGCTCGCGATTTCTGCGAGTTTTTGTTCAAATGCCGTTTTGTCCTCGACAATTCCGCGCGCCTTTTCCCCGGTTTCCAGAAGAAAATCCTGCAGAAGGAGAAATGGTGGAGCGTGCTTTCGGATATAGCGAAATAGGGCATCGCTGTTGGTGTCCCGCATGGCCTTTTGCATCATCTCCGTCACTTGACGGAAATTATCCCAGTGTTTTTCCACAGAATTCTCTCCCGGGTCAAACCAACCAGGGAACATGATCCGAAGTACGTGGTAGGAAAGAATGGCATCATCCGATTGGGAAAAGGCACGTTCAACTGCGATGAACGTCAAAAGATTGACGTATTGCTCTTCTTTGCCCGGCAAGACGATGTCCGGACGGATTGCCTGATAAAAAAAGTTAGTAAGGGCTGTGCGTTTCCGGCCGGAGATGAGCGTTTCCTCTATTTCTGAAGAAGCGAGGCCTGCGAGAAAGTCCCAGGTAAGAAAACCGGAATGATCTCGAACACCCAAGAGACGTTTGACTTCGGCATACCGGTTGATAATCGATTGAATAGTTGTGATTTTTGATTGATCGATGAGGGAGCTATCGATATAGCGTGCCCAGAGAAGCTCGGTGATGAGGCTTTCGGCTATTTCGCCCGGTCCCCCATTGAGGAGGAAACGCCTTTTGAGGATGCGTTCGATGGCCGCTCTCCGGACGAGGTGATCCGCTCTGAATTCGACCGCATTTCTGGCCTTTTCATACATGACGGCAACGGCGGAGACCGTACTGCTGACATCCGCGTGTGTGCTTCGCGTGACCACGTGACTATCCTGTTCAATCTCACTGAGTAATGAATCAACGACCGGCGATAAGGCCATGGAGTTAATTATACACCTTTTTATGGGGTGACCGACGGGATTCGAACCCGCAACACCCAGCTCCACAAGCTGGTGCACTACCATTGTGCTACGATCACCAACAATCGTAGTATAGCGTATATTGATCTAAATTTGAAGTTGTTAGGGTCCTACAAAGAGCTGAAGGATTGCTTTCGGCGGGAAGCGTACAAGTGCAATAATATCTGCCATGGTGAAGGCTCCGTCTTCGTTGAAATCGAGAGGCAGGAGGCGTTTGATCGTAATTGTCGTGAGTTTTTCTCCCAATATGCCAATATATTGTCTGGGAAGATATTTGGGCACGAGTACCACAATTCTGTATTCGCTTTCGGGGACAATATTGGTGAGTTCGGGGACGAGAATCTTCCCTTTTATCATCCGAAGCCCCGTAAATTTTTGTATGAGTGTGTGCTTGTCATAAATCAGAACCTGCACATCGCCTGCATCGCTTGTTTTACGCCAGCCGAGAGACGCTTGTATCGTGATGCTTGGCGGTGGTACGACGTCAATACTACGCTCTAGTATAGGTATGGATTGGCTATTGTGGACAAGGAGTAGACGTACAGGATAACTCCCGGGCTTTTTCGGTGATTGGAGATGGAGGTTGATAGTGCCAGTCTGCCCGGGTTCCAGATACGGTAACGGATCGATAATCGCGATAAACGATTTGCTTTCATCGTCTAGCTCCATCGTATAGCCGTCACTTAGGTCAAGAATTCCCTGGCCGGCATTTTTGAGGATTGCCGTGAATGTGTATGTAGAGTCTGTCACGAGCTTTGTAGGCAGGAGTGTGCCATCCACCTGATACGACTCACGCTGTTTCGGGGTGCCTTTTTGTTTGGGGATAGCCTGGTAGGCGTAGTAGTGCGGGTAGTAGGAAGAAGCGCCAAATTGACGCCAGGAGAAATGGTCAAAGAGCGTATCCTGATAGTTAAAAATAAACGGAGTGACCGCAGCAATGACCGGATCGCTCCAGGCAAAAGTTGCTGCTTGGGCGAGGTAGGTGCCGACCGTCTCTGGAGAAAGAAGCCGGGAGTTTATGTATTTTCCCTGACTGTGCTGCCAGCCGGTTTCCGTGATAAATACGGGGAGGTTTTTCGATAGACCGAGAGTACGAAGGACCCCTTGCTCCCATTGATACGTGCGCAGCGTCCCCCGCCCTTCCGAGTCGGAGGGAGAGCCGGAAAAGCCCGGATTAGGGTAGGAGTGGGATGACCATCCATCGATAGATTCAAATACCGTCGGTTCGCTTTGTTTCATACGTGTTAAAAAGGCAGCTTCATCAAGTGATTGCCCGTCAGATGCAGCTGAAGCGTCCAGACCAGCGGGCAGGATGAAAAAATCTTCGGATGCAGCTTTAAGTTCCTTGGCAAAGGTTACCAAAACCTTGGCATACCCCTCCGGATCAATAGTGTTCCCCCATTCTTTGGCATGGTTGGGTTCATTGAAGATGACCACGTATCTATTTTCTACGGGCCAATTGAGGCTAGAAAGAAATTGTGTCCAATCGCGTGTGTCGTTTTCGTTGGGTTTGGACCATGCTGTACCTTGAATATGCGTCGCCAACCGTACGATGGGAATAAGGTGGAGCCTGCGCAGTTGGTCAAAAATCCGTTGCCATTTGTCACGGCTTCGATCGCTATCGGGTATGACCAGCGTGACGTATCCCCAATCGCCGTCGGTACTGTTGAGAAGTTCCGGGAGTTCCGCAATATCATTCGTATCGACGATGAGCATCCCAAATTTATTGTTTGGCACGCTGGTAGGATCGTAGAGAGCAAAAACCGGTTTGGATACCAGGCACAGAAACACGCCAATCAGAAGATAGAGGCAAAGTCGTTTCATGGAGACATAGTATAGTCCGATACGGATTGTGGTGAAAGTTCTGAATTGATATAATGGAAAGCGCGAAGCGTAAGAAATTTCTTATTGAAATTTCAACGCTTCAGCGACGTTGAAATTTTCTTTGAAAATTTCTTACGTCGCGGGTGTAGCTCAATGGTAGAGCGCCAGTTTTCCAAACTGGTGACGAGAGTTCGATTCTCTTCACCCGCTCAAATTTGTAGACAGTCCATCACTTTTTTCACTATCTCATCCTTTGTCGTATTTGCTTTTACGATGTACGATCTGGCGCCGATTGTTTTGGAAACTTTTTCCTCTGAATCGAGATTGGTAAGTACGATCACTGGGATTGGCTTGGTAGCCGGATCGGCCTTTAATCGTTCTAATACATCAAATCCATTCATGCCTCCCGGAAGCATAAGGTCCAGAAGTATTATATCCGGTTTTTCTGAACCCGTGAGCGCTAAGCCTTCCTGTCCGGTAGAAGCTCCTATGACACGAAACTCATCAGGATTAAACATTTCCTGATATGCTTTTAACAAAGAAGCATCATCTTCGATAACCAGTATTTTTTTCATGCTATGGAAATTTTTGAAATTAAATTTTCAACAGCACTGATAAAATGAGGAATTTGTGAGAAAACATCGTTCGCCTTTTGTTCGTCATACAGATGAGTGGCTTCGTTTCTGCTTTTCAAAAAACCAAACCAGAGCAACGGATCATCAATCACACCGAGATCGGCTGCCACGCGAAAAGCGTCTTTGGGACTGGCGGCATCAAATCTGCCTTTGTCTTCGGCGTAATCTTTCAACGTTTTCCACACCAATTCAAAAACAAACTCAAACCTTTGGATGGCTCCATCCTTTTCCAGTTGATTATTGACTTGGGGCATGGCTTCTTTTAGTCTTGCAAAAGCCGGTTTGAGTTCTGTCAATCGAGCAACATAGGTCATAATGATAGTATACGTGATAACGCTTTTTCTCTAAAGTCGGCAGACACCGCTCCAAAATCCACCACATCAGTCAAATAAGGAATATCGGAATTGGTGAGATCTTCCTTGATTTGTAAAAGTGTTGAAGCTGGAAGTTTGGTTAAACCCATAATTCCGACATCCACATCGCAAAATTTACGATGTTTCGGTTGGGCGCGAGATCCAAATATAAAGGTCCGATATTTGGAATCGTCCAAATGGTTATGTATCACTGACTTAATAATTGAACGCGTATTTTGATCAAGCATACTATATTAATCATACACTATTTTCTTCACACTATTTTAACTTCTTTATTGATGTATTTCCAACAAGTGACTGCATTTGTATAATAGCAATCTGGTTTAACTCTGTTAAGCGCTCGCTTTGAGCTAGTCCGCGTCGGATGAGTTCTGCGTTTATTCCTTCCAAATTTGCCAGCACCACCAACTGGGTCACATCTGCATAATCGCGGATATTACCATCTTTGGATGGATATTCATCCCGCCACATTTTGGCGGTTTTCCCAAATAACGCCACGTTAAGTACATCAGCTTCGCTGGCATAGATCGTATCGGCTGCCTGTTTCGTGAGCTGGAGTGGGATCAACTGTGCCTTAATCGCATCAGTATGAATTTTATAGTTGATTTTTGCCAACGTCCGTTTTATGTCCCAACCCGATCGTAACCGTTCGCTTTCTTCATTTTTTAACCGTTGAAACTCCTTAATGAGATAAATTTTAAATTCAGGACTAATCCACATGCCAAATTCAAAAGCAATATCTTTATGAGCATATGTTCCTCCATATCGACCTGCTGTTGCCTTAAGTCCAATAGCATGTGTCTTTTTGACCCACTCTTTAACACTTATCTTATAACTGTTCAAGCCTGCCTGACTTTTAATTGTGGCAAATTCGCCATAATTAAAACTTGGGTTATGCAACTTTTCCCATATTCCCAAGAATTCAACGGTATTTCTATTTCTGAGCCAATCGGAAATAAAGAAATCACCATCCTTTGCTTTCAATATATCGGTAAGGGAAATAAAATCTTCATTATCTGCATAGGTGATAATACCGATTTGGTTACCTTGAACTATAATTTTTTTACTTTTAGCCATAGTATTAAATTTCTAAACCCTTCTCTCCTTGTTTAGACATCATACCAGATATTGGGATTGTAATAAAAAATGTGGTACCCTTTCCAGACGAGTCAAAGCCTATGGTCCCGCCGGAGGAATCCATAATCTGCTTTGCCAAGTAGAGGCCCAGACCGTTGCCGTCGGCTACGACCGCGCGGGCGTTATCGGCGCGGAAGAATTTTTCAAAAATATGCTCCTGTACCTCTTTGGGGATACCGATACCGTTATCTTTGACGCCAATGGTATACGCTTGCGGACTCACCGCCAGAGAAATTATTACCTGACCCTTTTTCGCTCCTGACGAATAACGGATAGCGTTGGTTAAAAGATTACTTATCACCTGTCGTAATAAGACTTTATCCGCGTTTACCTTATCGATTTTTTCTTTGGAAAACTCCAGCGACACCTGACAGCCTTTTTCCTGAATCTGCGGCTCAAGCTCGTTTCTGACTTCGCCGATAAACGCGACGAGATCAATGGGGACCGGTTCAATCTTTAGCCGGCCGGTTTCCAGACGCGAGACATTAAGAAGGTCACTGACCAACTGGACCATCCGCCGGCTACCTTTATAAACCTCATCTAAAAATTCTTTCTGCTTGTCGTTTAACGCTCCGGCGTCTCCAGCTTGAAGCATTTCGATATACCAATTGATCGAAGTCAAAGGCGTCCGCAGCTGATGTGATGCCAAGGACACGAACTCGGTTTTAGCGCGGTCAACCTCCTTTTCTTTGGTAATATCCCGCTCGATTGCGACGAAAAACGCGACGTTGCCGTCAGTATCCAAGAGCGGAAAAATACTTGCTTCCACAAGATACCCAGCCCCATCCTTTCTGTGGTTTTGTATCGCCCCGACAAAAATCTTTTTGTCCTGCTTAACGGTTTTCCAGAGGCGATCATAAAAAGGTTCTCCCATTTTGCCTCCCCAAAGCTCTTTTGTACCTACTTTCCTGCCTATCATCTCCTGTATAGAAAAACCAGTCACTTTTTCAGCTTTGATATTAGCGTATAGGATAATTCCCTCCGGATCAGTAATCACGATATGATCCGAGGCATTGTCCACGGCGAGCTTAAATTTCTCCAAATCCCGCGAAAAATTCTCGGCCTTCTCCTTTTCCTTTTCCAGATCCCCCAGGATATTGGCTATTGCCAACCGACTGGTTTCTTCTTCCTTCACTTTCTCTTCCAAACCGGCACTGCCTTTTTGGATGTTCTCCGCCATCTGGTTAAAGGCCAGACTCAACGCGCCGAATTCATCATGAGCCATCAGTTTGGCGCGGGCCGTAAAATCACCCTTGCCGATTTTTTGGGCCACAGCGGAGAGCTCCTGAAGCGGCGCAATAATGCCGATGGTAAAAAGATACATGGCGATAAGAATGAGTAAAAAGGTGGCGCTCCCGGAAAGCAAATTTTGCTGCAAATAATCACCGAGCGATCCCAAGACTTCGTCTTTATCAATTTTGGCAACCAATGTCCAACCATTGGAAAAACACATGGAGGCACCCAAAACCGGAATTTGACGATAATCAATCCACTCACCGGAAACTTCATCGCTATGGCCGCACTTGCGGACCGGCTCGGTGTCTACTTTTTTCTTCAGAGGAGTATTCACGAGAAACTTTGATTCGGTGATCATCACGCTATCATGATTGATAAGAATTATTTCCATGGTTTTTTTCCGGGCGGTCCAGGTGGAAAGAGCACCCAATTCCGTCTGCGCTTTGCCGGTCAAAATATCCGAAAGCCCCTGGGCCTTGAAAAACAGCATAATCACCCCGATATTCTCAAGTTTTGTTTGATCAATAATGGGAGCGGTCGCCAGAATCGCGATATTTTTCTCGCCGAAATGAACGTCCTCCAACACATCAGATAGGAAGGCCGTGGCATATCGGGACCCACCGGCTTGGATGAAAGCTTCCTCATGAGCCATGTCTTGGCCACCGACCTCGCTCCCGCGGCTGGAAGCCACGACTTTGCCGTTTAAGTCCATGATATGGATGCCGAAAATGGACGGATCCAGCGGTTGCTTATTTTCTAAAAGATGCCGGTTCAAATCGTTAACTGCATCCTTGTCACCCGCAAGAATTTTTTTCAATACCTCGCGAATAAAGCCATCCGAGGAAAAATCAACGGTTCTGTCTTTGAGCTTTTCCAGATAATTCAAAACCTGTCCCTCTTGCATGTCCGCCAAGAGAACCATGTTTTCCAAAGTTTGGGCTTGGAGATGATCTCGCGACAGGCGAAAATCAATGGCGCCGTTGACCACAATAGCCACCAGGGTCAGTCCCACAATGAAAAATAGTCTGGCGCGGATGGAAAAAGAGGAAAATAAAATCTCGGAGATGTCGTTTCCCTTTTTTGCCCGTAGTAGTAGTAGTAGTAGTAGTAGTAGTAGTAGTAGTAGTAGTACGGCAGCCAGCCAGAGGACGTGGAAATACCACCAGACCGAATTCCATTCTTGGTAAAAAAACGGCACCAGATTCGTAGCCGTCAAAAGAGCCAGAACCTTAGGAAAGGAGGAGGTGAAAAAAACATCCTCTTTTCGGGCGAGTAGAAACAGGAGCAGGCCAAAAAAGTTGCCCGTAGTCAAGCCGATGAAAAAATTAACGCCGGCAAACAGCGCTTGGGCGAATGCGGGCAGAAGAAACAGGAGGGCAAAGCCGAGGAGCAAGAAGACATTGGCGCCAATAAGTATCTTGGTCCGGCCCCGGTAAATTTTTTCTTTCAGCCGGTCGGAAAAGGGAACGATCAAACCCCACAACAAAAGCGAAGTCAAGAAAAAACCGTAGTGCTCGGAAATATCAAACAACTCCTCGCTCCCCCAGCCGAACGCCGGCACCAACACCGCGTGGGCGAAAGCAAAAACTCCTAGGACGTAGAAAGCGATACTCACGATGTACCAGTGCAGGTCTTTTTCTTTGGCGTAGAATTGATAACTGAAAAAACAAATAAAAAAAAGAGCCGCAACAATGGCCAAAAGTGTGAAAGAATGCGCCAAAGGATTGGGATAAAACACCGACGAGAGAGGAGTTTTTACCAA
>JBBTUC010000018.1:0-8580 GCA_038078675.1 Patescibacteria group bacterium | reverse complement strand
GTACTGCTCATCTCACCGATCATGGTGTACTTAAGCTTGAAAAAATGTTGGGGCTCGGCAATATCTACGAAAAAGATTTTACTGCCGTTCATCACGTGGAAGCGGCCCTGAAAGCAAAAGCCCTTTTTACGCGTGACCGTGACTACGTGGTCAAAGATGGTCAAGTGATAATCGTTGATGAATTTACGGGCAGGCTCCTTACCGGCAGAAGGTTTAGCGAAGGCATTCATCAGGCGATTGAAGCCAAAGAAGGCGTCTCTATCCAACAGGAGAGTAGGACCTTAGCGACCGTATCACTTCAGAATTATTTTCGTATGTATGAAAAGCTTGCCGGCATGACCGGCACGGCTGCAACAGAAGCCGAAGAGTTTAAGAAAATCTATGGCCTTGACGTCCTCATCATTCCCACGCACCAGCCGATGGTACGGCAGGATTTTGGGGATAGTGTGTATAAAACACCGCGTGCCAAGTACTCAGCGATTGTTGCCGATATCATTCAGCACCATAAACGCGGTCAGCCGGTACTCGTAGGGACAACCTCTATAGACAAAAATGAAATCATCAGTGATCTTCTGAAGAGAAAAGGCATTCCCCATAATGTCCTGAACGCGAAAAATCATCTACGGGAGGCTATGATTATCGCCGATGCAGGGAAAAAGGGCGCAGTGACCGTGGCCACCAACATGGCCGGTCGTGGAGTGGATATTATTCTGGGGGGGCTCCGGAAAGAGAAATGGGAGGCGCCGAGCGAAAAAGAGTGGAAAGACTCGGAAAGTTTATGGCGGAAAGGTCATGACGCGGTTGTCGGGGTTGGTGGCCTCCATGTCATCGGGAGCGAACGCCATGAGTCACGCCGGATCGACAATCAGTTACGTGGGCGATCGGGTCGTCAGGGAGATCCGGGATCCAGCCGGTTTTATGTGTCGCTGGAGGACGAAATCATGCGGTTGTTTGGCGGCGATCAGGTCGCGCGCCTTATGACGGTGTTTAAGCTTCCGGAAGATGTCCCTCTTGAGCACCGAATGGTTTCCCGGGCAATTGAACAGGCGCAGGTAAAAGTAGAGGGGTTTCATTTTGACTCACGGAAGCACCTCGTTGAGTACGATGATGTCATCAATAAACAGCGCGAAATCGTCTACCGCAGGCGCCGGAAAATACTTTACGGCGAAAATCAGAAGGAGGGAATTTTAGATAAAATAAGGATAGCGCTTGAGTCTGTCGTAGGCATGTATGCCGGAGGGGATGACACGTTGGAACGGGATAAAATTATCGCTGAATTTGTCTCAATTATCCCGTTTGATGAGGCATCCCAACAGCAGATGCTTGTGCAACTCGGACAATTTCATACAGCAGCGGCGATGAACGAATTTCTTTTTGGTGTTGTCAAACAGATGTATGAAGCGCGGGAGACGCAGATGACTTTAGAGGTCATGCGGCAGGTTGAACGGTGGGTCAGTCTTCAGGTGATCGATAGCCTTTGGATGGACCACCTGGACGCGATCGATGATTTACGCGAAGGGATAGGGCTCCGGGGATACGGGCAACGGGATCCGCTGGTCGAGTATAAAAACGAAGCGTTTACCATGTTCGAAACACTCATGGCCTCAATTGATAGCGAAATTGTCCACCGGATTTTTAAGGTTCAGGTACAACTCGCACCCCAAGTTCAGACTTCGGACGTAAGACATAAGACTTCAGATCTTACGTCATCAGTCCTAAGTCCTACGTCATCAACAAAGCTCGGCCGCAACGACCCATGTTGGTGCGGGAGTGGCAAGAAGTGGAAGAAGTGTCACTATCCAAACGTGATAGGATGAAATTGTATGATTCTGCCCGACGATCAAGTACTGGTTCTGCTTGCACAAGCTGGCATCGACCAGAAAACACTTTCCGGTGTCCAAGCGTTTTCCAAAAATTCCCGGGCTTCACTCCAGGAAGCCGTTATAGAAAAAAATGTCCTGACGGATGAAGCGGTGGGCATGTTCGTTGCAAACACGCTTAAAGTTCCTTTTGTTTCTCTTTCTAAGCTCACGATACCCGAAGAAATATTTCGTATTGTTCCCGAGCGTATGGCCCGCAAACACAGCATTATTGCTTTTGCCCGGGATGCGGATGGTATTAAATTGGCCGTTACTGATCCGACCAAGAAGGAGCTTCAGGAGATGATCGCCAAAAAAACAAGTCAGAGAGTGACGACGTATCTTGCTACGGAACGGGATATAGAAAACGTATTACAAAACTACCGCAAAGTTCTTACGGAGACGTTTGACGAACTCATCAAGGCAGAACTTAGCGCTAACACTGCGGTTGCCGATGATGCACCAATTGCAAAAATAACGGATCTACTTATTATCAGTGCGTATCGGGATAAAGCCTCAGACATTCACATAGAGCCTGAGGAACAAAATTGTCTCATTCGTTTTCGTATAGACGGGATTTTGCACGACGTCTTAAACATAAACAAAAAACTGCACGACCGGATCATAACAAGAATCAAAGTACTCTCCAGGCTTCGGACAGACGAACATTTGGGCGCGCAGGATGGAAAAATGCGTATGGATGTCGATAGTGAAACATTGGATCTTCGGGTGTCGATTATCCCTATCGCCGACGGCGAAAAGGTCGTACTGCGGCTTCTCACCTCCAAGTATCGGCAATTTTCCTTGCAGGATTTAGGGATGAATGATGCAGATTTAAAGAAAGTCAATAGTGCGATGAATAAATCTTACGGTATGATTTTATCCACAGGTCCGACCGGATCAGGAAAGACGACGACAATTTACGCACTTATAAAAATTCTCAATACCAGGGAAAAGAATATCACCACGATTGAAGATCCGGTGGAGTACAGAATCAAGGGGGTTAATCAGATTCAGGTAAACGTCAAGGCTAATCTCACTTTTGCCAATGGCCTTCGGAGCATCCTGCGGCAGGACCCCAATGTCATTTTTGTCGGAGAAATTCGGGACAGTGAAACCGCCGGTATCGGTGTCAATGCAGCGCTTACCGGGCATTTAGTGGTATCAACGCTTCATACAAACGATGCAGCTACAGCCCTGCCCCGTCTTATAGATATGAAGGTGGAGCCATTCCTCGTTGCGTCAACCGTCAACGTGATCATCGGTCAACGATTGGTACGTAAAATTTGTGACTCCTGCAAATTATCAACCACGATGAAACGAGATGAGGTATTGAAAAATGTTTCAAAGGATATATTGGAAAAGCACTTCGGTATAGAGGGAGATATTTCCGTATACCGGGGGGTAGGATGCACTGCATGTCACGGCACCGGGTATCGGGGTCGAATAGGGATATTTGAAGTCATAAACATGTCGGAGAACATTAAGAAACGTATTATTGACAAAAATGATTCTGACGTGATTGCCAAAGAAGCAATCGCCGAAGGTATGACGACGATGCTTGATGATGGACTGGATAAAGTAGTATGCGGTTTCACCACCATTGAAGAAGTGCTTCGGGTCACCAAAGTCGAATCGCTATGAAAAGTCAGTCTCTTTCACTTTCTTCTAATGATAAATTAAGTTTTGTCAGCAATCTCGCGACCATGATCATCGCGGGTATTCCGATTTTGGAAGCGATAGATTCTCTGCTTGAGGAAGGGAAAGGAGATATGAAAAAAATGCTCGGAATTATCCGGGAAGACATCATGCAGGGACGACATTTATATGCATCGTTTTCGAATTTTCCAAAGGTATTTGATAAAGTGACGGTCAATATTATCCGCGCGTCGGAGGAAGCCGGCACGCTCGGCGTTACCCTTAAGGATTTAAAAGAGCAGATTATAAAAGAAATGGAGTTCAACGACAGAATCAAGTCTGCGTTGATATACCCGGTGTTTATTATTGTTATTTTTATCGCGGTCCTGCTTCTTATTCTTGTTGTTGTCATACCGAAAATTTCAAGTGTATTCTTACGCTTGAATGTGACGCTTCCCATATCAACCAGAATCCTTATTTATGTTTCAAATTTCATGCTCACCCATACAGTTGTGGTTCTTGCGGGTGTCGTCGGATTGTGTGTGGGAATATTTTTTTTCTTTAAAGTAAAAAAAACGTGGGCACTCCGTATTCTCTATTCACTTCCTCTTGTATCAGGGCTTGTGAAAGAAATTGATTTGACGAGATTTTCAAGAAGTATGTACCTCCTCCTGACGTCAGGAATCACCATAACCTACGCCCTTGAGCTTAGTCAGGATGTCGTTATGAGATCTGACGTAGCCTCGGCCATAGGGTACGCACGGGACATGGTTCTGGCAGGTAAGGATTTGTCGGACGGATTTAAACAACGGCGGAAGATTTTTTCCGGTATTATGATCAAAATTTTGGAAGCAGGCGAGAAAACGGGAACATTGGATAAATCTATGCAGGACACGTCAGAATTTCTTGATTATCAGATTTCCAAAACTCTCAAAACGCTCACCACGATGGTGGAGCCCATTATGCTCGTTTTCGTCGGTATTATGGTCGGTGGCATGATGCTTGCGGTCATATCTCCAATATACGGACTTATCGGACAAGTTGGCGGACGATAAATTCATGAAACCGCATCCATACTATCAAGATGGTTTTACTTTCGCCGAGCTGATTGTTGTTTTGGGTATTGGGGTAATACTCTTTAGTATTACAACCATTACGTTATTTCGAGCACAAAGAAGTACAAACTTGACCACGACAACGCAGACGTTTATTTCAGACTTGAACAGGCAACAGGGTAAAGCGATGGTGGGGGCGACAGAGGGCCGGGAGGTAAGTGATAGCTATGGCGTGTATGTTTCAACAAATAGCTATATATTATTTCACGGACCCGCCTACGTTGCAGGGGATCCGGAGAATTTTTCCGTACCCCTGGACGCCGGGACGACCATAGCGACGACATTTCCCGGCAGCAGCGTTGTATTTTTCAAGGGAAGCGGAGAACTATCTGGGTTTGTCTCCGGGGCCAATACCATCACGCTTACGTCTGCGGACGGAAATGATCACAAGACAATCACCCTGAATAGATATGGAGTGATTGTCGGAGTCAACTAAATATGAACAATTTACTATTACAAAAAGGGCAGTCACTCGTTGAGCTGTTAATTACGATGGGCCTTGCCGCGGTACTTTTGCCGGCACTATTGACCGGTCTTGCGACCACCCGTGCCGGGAGAGCACAGCAAGATCAACGGCAGCAGGCAACCCTGCTTGTCCAGGAGTCACGGGAAGCAGTTCGGGTGATACGGGAGAAGGGATGGGGATCCTTTGCCATCAATGGTACCTATCATCCGGTCGTTTCCGGCACGACGTGGGCTCTCACGAGTGGTTCTGAACAAATAAATGGTTTCACCCGGCAGATTCTCATAAGCGATGTGTATCGGGATCCCGGTGGCGCTATCGTAACGAGTGGCGGGGCCATCGACGCTGCGACCAAAAAGATAGTTACGACGGCTTCCTGGAGCAGTCCTTTTCCTACTTCGGTTACCGCAACGGAGTATGTAACCCGCTATGTCAATCGGCAGTATACGGAGACCACTGCTGCCGACTTCAACGCCGGAACCAAGACAGGCGTAACAGTGACCAATGAGAATGGCGGCGAAGTGCAATTGGGAGCCGGCGGTAGCGGTAATTGGTGTGCACCAAGTCTATCCGTCGCGGCTGTTAATTTGCCCAAAAACGGTGTGGCAAACGCGATTACCGCCATTCAAGGCCACGTATTTGCCGGCACCGGAGACAATGCGTCGGGTATCTCGTTTGCAGAAGTTGCAATAAGTAACCCTCCCCCCCCGACCCCCCCTGCCGGAAGCATAACCGGTACGTTTGACGGGTTTAAGACGAACGGCGTTTTTGGAGAAGCACAGTATGCGTACTTGGCCACGGATAACAATGTGAAAGAGATAGTTATTATTGATCTGACTCAAAAAGAAGAAGACGAATTTACCGAAATAGGCTATTTTAACGCGCCCGGCAATGGGGCGGGGAATAGTATCTATGTTGCAAATTCTGTGGGGTATATGACGGATGGGAGTAAACTCTATACGTTTGATCTCTCCGGTAAATCCGGTGCCCGACCGCTCCTTGATCCGGATGGAGTAACGTTGATCGGCACCGGGAAACGGGTGGTTGTGCGCGGAAATTATGCATTTGTGGCAGTTGCTTCTGCGACGACCCAAATTCAAATTATCGATGCAACCAATCCCTCAAATCTTACAATTGTCGGTCAAGCAAGTCTTGCGGGCCAGCAGGCGGTGGATGTTTATGTTAATTCGACCGGCACCCGGGCGTATGTCGCGACGCTCGCCTCAGCTACGCAGAGAGAATTTTTCATTGTCGATGTTTCTACAAAAACCGGCAACCGTCCGACGTTGGGCAGTTACGACACGCAGGGAATGAGTCCCAAGAGTGTGACGCTTTCAACCAACAATAAAGCTATTATCGGGGGAACAGGGGCAGAAGAGTATCAGGTAATTGATATTACCAACGAAAACAATCTCAATTTGCCCCGTTGCGGAGGCATTAATATCGATACCGGCGTTAATGGTGTTGCAACCGTCGTGGAGAGTGACGGTGATGCATATGCATATGTTATCACCGGTGATGCCACGACGGAACTCAAGATTATCGAAGGCGGACCGGGAGGCCAATTTGCGGCATCCGGGACGTTTGAGTCACAAACGTTTGACGCGAGCATGAGTGCTCAATTTAACTCCTTTGTTGTGACGCACACCGTTCCCAGTCAAACGACACTTACCTATCAAGTGGGTATTGCTCAAGCTCAAAATGGAAGCTGCAGTGGTGTATCCTATACATTCGTCGGGCCGGATATAACAAGTGCTACCTACTTTGCCAGCGGTAGCGCTTTACCTTCAAGTGCGGATGGAGTAGGGTTTGAGAACCCGGGACAATGCCTTCGGTACAGAGCGTATGTATCTTCTTCGGATATTAGTCAGTCACCGTCTCTTTACGATATACGATTTTCTTACTCGCCATGAAAGCTGAAACAGCCGGATCTACGCTTATCGAGCTATTGTTGTACATGGTAATATTTGTTTCACTGTTGGGTATGTTGCTTGGGGTTTTTTCTTCGATTATAAATGTACAGCTTGAGTCAGAAGCGACATCAAGTGTAACGACTGATGGAAAATTTATTCTTGCCCGGATAAGCTACGATATAGGGCAAGCACAAACGATCAGTATCCCTGCCGCTCCTGGTGCTGGAGGCGATACATTACAGCTTGAGAGTAGCGGTGTTCCCTACGCGTATGCACAAAGCAATGGTACGCTCACACTAACTGCTGGGAGTACGACTGATATACTGACCGGTGTAGACACGACCATTTCAAATCTTACGTTTCTTAGGCTCGGCAACGGGGGTGGGAAACACAGTATTCGAATATCGTTTACACTGACAAGTAAGACTATCAAACGGACAGGGCCGGAGGTGCGGTCATTCCAAACCACAATTGCAATGCGATGAAAAAATGTTGTACCAATAGCAGTGGGCAAGCGCTTGTGATGCTCCTGTTTTTTATGCTTATAGGGATCACGGTGACTACCGCGGCTGTTCATATTCTCATCAACAATATCACCGGCGCAAGCACGGTTGAGCAGAGTGCGCTCGCTTACGCTACAGCAGAAAGTGGTGTAGAAAATGCACTGCTCAGGATGTTACGCGATAGTCAATACAGCGGAGAAACACTGACTCTGGGGGGAGGCACTGTTGTGACCACAGTGTCGAGCGGAACGATCACTGCTATCGGTACTGTTGGTGGCGCCACGCGAAAAGTTCAGGTACAGACGGTGTACAATAACGATATTCTTACCGTTTCCTCCTGGAAGGAGATCTATTAATGGATGATGGCAGAAAGCATCAGATAGTTCTTTATATCAATGGCAATAAAATCTTCGTGTATGGAGAAGGCCTCCCCGCTATGCTCCAAATGGATATACCGACTGACGCAGTGCGTGATTTTGATGTCATAAGTTTAGAGAAGTTTGCGAGCGCCGTTGGGATATTTCTTGTCGCAAACAACATTGAAGGGGGAGTGGTCACGGTCGTGTTTTCACAGGAAGCGACGTTTGAGAAAGAGTTTACTGATGAAACGCAGTTAAAAGAAGGCTTGAGTGCATTTCTTGACCGGGTTCCGTTTGAAGAGATAGCCTACCGGATTTACCATATAAACAAAAAAATAAAGGTTCTTGCAGTAAATAAGGAGTATTGCAGTGTGTTGAAAAAGATTCTCAACACCGAGCGTTTTTTCCTCCATGCATTTGTTCCGCTTACTCTTCTTCAAGAGACGATTCCGGAACTTCGTTCACGATTAGATCTTAGGATGATCCTGGAAAAAATTGATCTTGCCAAACAGTACAATCTTTTTTTTAATGAAGAAACCACCAATGTTGCGTCTTCCAATTCGGACAAATCAGGAGAAAAAAAGAGACTCTTCATGCTCCTTGGTATATTTGTCATATTGTTGATTGGCTTAATACTCGTTATTAGCCTCAGAAATTAGCTCCAAAATTGGGGTATGTCATTCCCCACCGATAATGTCCGGTTGATTCCCCAGGGATTTTGTCCTATATG
>JBBTUC010000017.1:0-9279 GCA_038078675.1 Patescibacteria group bacterium | reverse complement strand
GGTCACTACTTCGCTTTACTGGTAGCTCCAGGAAAAAGCACATCTCGCGTTTTTTGAAGAAGTGGAAAAAGCAAAAAAGCTTAAAGTCGGAAACGGCGCGGCCGTTGTTATTGATCCGAAAACCGGGGAGATTTTGGCTATGGTTGGGTCCAAAGACTACTCCGCGACGGACTCGGGAGGATATAAATTTAATGTCGCGACGCAGGGACTTCGGCAACCGGGATCGGCTATCAAACCCATCACGTATGCTGCGGCGTTTAAGAAAGGTTATACACCCGCGACGCTCCTTTTGGATGTGGATACCAAATACCCCTCCGGTGATCCGGCCAAACCCGAGTATAACCCCAAAAACTATGACAGTAAATTTCGTGGCCCGGTGCAGCTCCGGTATGCTCTCGCCAATTCCATTAACACGATTGCGGTGAAAGTCAGTGCGCTCGTCGGAGTGCGCGATTCGCTGCGGTTGGCCTTCGACATGGGCCTTACCTCGCTTGAACCGACGGATGAGAATCTTAAACGTATTGGCCTCTCCCTCACCTTAGGTGGCGGTGAGGTGAAATTGTTGGAGCTTACCCAGGCGTTCGGTGTATTTGCAACCGGCGGAGAGCGACAAGATACGATCGCGTTATTAAAGGTGGTGGATAGCAAAGGGAAAACAATTTTTGAACATAAGCCTTCATCGGGAAGGCGTGTTTTGAATCCGGAAATTTCCTATCTCGTGAGTGACATTCTTTCGGATAATGAAGCGCGGAAAGAAATATTTGGCCTCCGCTCCTATCTGATAATCGGCGGCAAGACCGTCGCTGCTAAAACCGGAACGACGGATGATAAGCGGGACAACTGGGCGATGGGATACACCCCATCCGTCGTGGTCGGGACGTGGGTCGGGAATAACGACAACTCCCCTATGCATCCATCGCTGGCCTCCGGCGTGACGGGTGCCGCGCCCATCTGGAACCGTATCATACGGGAGGCTTTGAAAGATAAGCCAGATGAGCCGTTTGTTCGGTCTAACGGGATCGTAGAGATAGACATTGATGCATATGGTGGTGGCACGCCAAAAGATGGTTACCCGACACGAAAAGAAAAGTTTATTAAAGGCACGGAGCCCACCGGTCCTGCTGGTATCTACAAAGATATTAAAGTATCCAAAAGTGATAGCAATAAACTGGCAAACGCCGTACAGATAGCCAAGGGTGAGTATGACGTGCGATCGTTCGTGGTACTTTCTGAAGATGATCCGGTTTCCACAGACGGGAAAAACCGGTGGCAGGATGGGATTAACGCCTGGCTTGCCGGCCAGGGCGATGCCAAACTGCACCCTCCGACGGAAACTTCCCAGTCAAATGATGCGATTGCCGTATCCATCAAAGAGCCGGGAAACGAGAGTCAGGTCAATACGCGCGATGTCAAAATTCGCGTAGAAGCAGGAAGTGGCAACGGGGTGGATAAAATAGAAATATATATAGATGGCACCCGCGAGCGGGAAGTTTCAGGAAGTCAGGCTTCCGAGACCATTGACATGAAAACTGACGGCGTTCACACGATAAAAGCCAAAGCGATTGATACGAAAGGAAACGTCGCCGAACGGGAAATAAAAATAAGCGTCAATCAGCCGTTTCCGACACCGACACCGACTCCTGCCTCAACGCCAACGCCGACTCCTGCCTCAACGCCATAGGAATATGTCATTCCCGCGAAGGCGGGAATCCAGAGTTTAAAAGACTGGATCCCCGATCAGGTCGGGGATGACAAATAAGTATCAGACTGTTTTTAATGAAGCGTTAAATTTTTGTTGAGCGAGGGTAATGAGCTTCTCGCGGATGGGACGGGTATCCTCAGTAGTTAAGTTTTTTTCTGGTGATAGATAAGTGATGTGGAATGTGGTCGTGGTTTCATATTGATCTAATAGTGATACATCAGTGATTAACGGATGAGTAGACTTGAGTGCGGTGATCATGGGACCGACGGGCGTCTGCGGAGGCAGGACAAACGCGAGATCCTCAAAGCTTGGTGGGTATTTCGGGATAGGAACATATGTTTTTTGCGGTTTGGCATCGGCGACGAGCTTTGCCACATCAAGTTCCAGAATCGTTACCGTCTCCATTACGCCGACTGATCCATAATTTTTAAGGTGTGCCGGCGGAATACCAAGCAGTTGCAAAATGGCTTCGGCGAGTCCTTTTGCTTCGTAAAAATGCTCTCCTGTCCATGCGACCAAAAGCATAGGTTTCTCATTGGGAAGATTGCCCGGTCTATACTCATAGATCATGCTAAGCTCAAACAATTTAAGTTCATCGCGGATATTTACATTTTGTTTGATTGTCGTAAGCACGCTTGGCCTTAAACTTGGGCGCATATAGATCCACTCGTTGGATAACGGGTTTGCGATTTTATCTGCTTTCGTTTTATCAAGCCCAAAGATATCCATGAGTTCCTCAGAGATCATGGAGTAGGTGTAGGTTTCGGTGTATCCCCAATCACGCAATCTGATTTTAATTTCTTCCTCCCAGGCAAGTATCGGGTCCGGGATAACAGCTGGCGGCTCAGTGGAAGGAAGTTTGGGCGTTATATTGTGATACCCATAAATTCGTGCAACTTCTTCGATAATATCTACGTCGATCGTGACATCCCGTCGGAAGCTGGGGACCTGGACATTGATCACGGTGTCATCCCGGCCCCCGAGCCGGGATCCAGTCCTACCAGAGGAAGATAGATTCCGGGTCGAGCCCGGAATGACAATGCTGCATTTGAACCCAAGTGGGGTGAGGATGTTGATGATTTCTTTATCCGATAAAGAAACACCAAGATATGTTGTCAATTTTTCTTTAGTCACGCTTACGGCATATGGTTTATAAGTCTTCGGGTAGATATCGTAGATTTTACTTGCGACTTTTCCTCCAGCAACCTGGGCGATAAGTTCAATCCCTTTGAGAACCGAGGGCATAACCAGTTCCGGATCCAATCCTTTTTCAAAGAGTCCGGCAGCTTCAGTTCGATGGGCTAACGTCATGCAGGTTTTTCGAATATGCGTTGACTCGTAGGTCTGCATAAAGAGCACAATGGTTTTTGTTGAACTTTTGACGGAGGAATTTTGAGCACCCATGATGCCGCATAGGTCGATGAGCCGACCGCTTCCGTCTTCTATAACGATATCATCGCCGGGGAGTATGTGGGTTTTTCCATCGAGCGTTATTACCCGTTCTCCTTTTTCTGAGGCGCGAAGGATCATGGTGGGAATTCCATCTTTAGGTAGAATCTGGTCGTAATCAAACGCATGGACTGGTTGGCCGTATGCACGCATGATGTAGTTCGTCACGTCGACAATGGTGTTAAGCGAGCGGATGCCAGTTGCCTCGAGCTTCTTTTTGAGCCAGACGGGTGAAGGTCCGACTTTGACATTATCCATAATTACCGATGTCCACCGAGGATTGAGCATAGGGTCGGTTTTGATAGTAAGCGTCTTTGAAGGTTTCACCCTGCCTGGCAGGGTGAAACCTTTTAAGGCGTATGGATCGTTGACGAGTTTCGCCGCTATCCCAAACCGCGGGAGGATGGCTGCCGCTTCGCGCGCGATACCTAATATCGACATCGAATCCGGCCGGTTGCCCGTGACCTCGATATCATAGATGACTTCCCCGTCTTCCGTATGCATCCGCTCTACAGACGGGCCGCATAAAGAGAGATACTCCTTTATTTGGTCAGGAGAAGCCTTTGTAGAAAGGAATTCGCGTAGCCAACTGTCTGGAATTAATATATTCATATTTATTTTTGTCATCCCCGACCTGATCGGGGATCCAGTTTATAATACTCTGGATTCCCGCGTACGCGGGAATGACAATGTGGTTTAGAATTGTTCCAAAAATCGCACATCGTTATTGTATACTTGCCTATTATCATCAACACCTTTAACTTTCATCATGGCAACGCGCTCGATGCCCCAGCCGAAAGCAAAACCGTTGTAAACATTTGGATCTATTCCGCCGGCTTTGAGGACGTTCGGGTGTACCATGCCAGCGCCACCCAGCTCGAGCCACCCTTCCTTACAAAGTTTGCAGCCTTTCCCATGACAGACACCGCAACTGACGTCTACTTCAAACGACGGTTCGGTAAACTGGAAGTGGAACGGGCGGATGCGCGATACTCGATCCGGTCCGTAGTATTGTTTAAAAAAGAAATCCATGACTCCCTTGAGATTGCCGATGGAAACGTTTTTGTCTATAAAGAGGCCCTCAAACTGATGAAACATCGCGGTATGGGAAACGTCTTCCTGCCTACGATAACACTTGGCGATGTTGATCATTCGAATCGGGAGCTTGCCCTTCTCCATCTCCCGCACCTGACCGTTACTCGTATGAGGGGTGAGGACTATTTGCTTGTATTTGTCATCCCCGACCCGATCGGGGATCCAGTTTTCTTTCTTGGATGGATTCCCGCCTGCGCGGGAATGACGAGGAGAACCCGGATATTCTATAAAGAACGTTTCCCACTCATCCCTCGCCGGATGGTGGGGCGGCATGTTGAGAGATTCAAACGCGTACCAGTCCCAGTCGACCTCCGGGTGACGGACTCGCGTGAAACCGATACGCTCAAAGATTCGCGTAATCTCGCTGATGGCCTGGCTCACGATATGGAGGTGGCCTTCCAGGGGTCGGATACCGGGAGCGGTGACGTCGAGCCAATCATTATGGACGTATGACGTAGGACGTAGGACGGAAGATCTTTTTTGGAGTGCAGATTCAATAGACTGTTTGACTTCGTTGACGACAACACCGACGTTGCCGCGGTCGTCCTCCGGAACCTGTCGGATTTGTTTCGTGAGCCTGCCCAGTTCGCTTTTGGGGCCCAATACGTGAAGTCGTAGCATGTCCACACTTTCATCCGAGGATTGGATGATTTCTTTTGCGCCCCGTTGGGCATCCAGGAGTAAGCCAATAAATTGCGGGGCAGATATACCTTCATCCTCTTCATTTTTTTGAAAGGAAGCATCAGAAGCTACCTCATAGTACACGCGGACGTGATCGTCTGTATTTTTTATAGAAGAAATAGTAACCTCGCCAATTTCGCCCGCGGTTTTCACCTGGGTTCCTCCATCGGGAATCGGCGGATATTCGCCGATTGCGAGAATCCGGAGCGGCTTATGTTTTGGCAGATGCTCGGGAACATATGATGCACGATTTTTGAGTTCGTCAATGGTAACAAATTCGGTTTTGAGGGAAAGGTTTTGGCGGATGAGGTCGTTGGCTTGCCCTTCGATCAGTGGTATTTTGTCGTTGGTAAGGGAGCCCTTGTATTCAATATACGCTGATTTACCATGCTCTCCTTTGATGGGCTCTAGATACGGCGCTACGAGCCGTACCGCTTCGTGGACCACGTGCCCTGCACTATGGACGCGCATGTTGTAGAAACGCAAGATCCAATCGATGGTGCATTCAACTACTTCTTCGCTCTCGATTGTTCCTTCTAACGAACACTCGTGAATTACGTCATCTCCAAGCATTCTGACGTGCTTGACCGTGGCCGTGCCGTGTTTACCTTTAATAGTTCCCTTATCCGATGGCTGCCCACCACCCTGCGGGTAGAAGATGGTTTTATCCAATATGATCTCCCACCCGTTTGCCTTTTTGATGCACGACACCACCCGAGCCGTTAGCTCCTGTTGGTAGCTGTCGGTCATGTAAATAAGTTCAGTCATAGTTTTATTCTACGGGTTGTGTTTGAGTATCGCAAGGATAACCCGCTTCATCTTCTTGCGTTAGTTGTTCTTCCGGGATTCCAAAACCGCGTGCCTGGTCTGCTGCAGTATACTCTCCGACAGGCACTGTCGATGAAATGGGCACATCGCTCCAATCTGGACCTTGGTATATATCTTTTGGACGCATAATAATCACCTTCTTTCCGCCATAATAAAACCCCGCTTCTTGCGGGGCTCTTGGGTTTATTTCTATTATCTGTTTTCTGTTATCTGTTTTCTGACGTACCCAAAGCTCCCCGCTGTAGCGAGGCAAAAAAGTAAAATGTAAAATACCTTTGGGTCGTCATGATAAGGGTATTATAGCAGGTTGTTTTCACAGTGCAATAGCTAAACTTTTGCCGGTTGGCGCTTCAGCATACCGAGATGAATGAGATTCCAGTTTTTTTGTTTTTTAAAAACATTCAATGCAGTATGTATGCCTCTGTATTTTGTATCCGCCACTAACGTCAATTTTCTGTTCATAGTCAGTTTCTTTTTGGCAGATATCGCAAAAGCATTTTATCATGTGAACATATTACACCGAACGAGGGAAGCATCGTCAAGAGGAAAAGAGAAGACTGGATTCCCGCTTTCGCGGGAATGACACAAAAGCGTCAGTTGGCGGATTTGACGGTGTCAACGATGTGTCCGAACACATCCGGATTTTCGACGACGAAGTTGGCGAGGATTTTGCGGTCAATTTCGATATGCGCGTTTTTTAATTGATAGATGAATGCGCTATAGGAAAGGCCGCGCAGCTTGACGGCTTCGGAAATTCGGGTGATCCAAAGCCTACGGAAATCCCGTTTCTTATTTTTCCTTCCGGCAAAAGCGTACTCGCCTGCGTGGAGATATGCTTCTTTGGCAACCCTGACCAATCTGCGTTTGGTCATCCGGTAGCCTTTGTTGGCATGAAGCAGTTTTTTGTGTTTGGCGTGGCTCGTGAGCCCCCGGGTAACTCTCATAGTACGTTAGGTATTCAGAAACCGTTTGATGACCCTCGCAAACTTCGTTGTCATGAGTTCCTTCGGTTTGTCCTGCCGCCTCTGCCGAGACTTACTTTTTCTTCGCCTGATGTGGCGAGCGCCCTGTGCCCGGTGCATGACTTTGCCATTTTTGGTGAGCCTGAATCGTTTCGTCGCAATTTTTTTTGTTTTGACTTTTCCCATATGATTATTCTGCCTTTTTGTCGTTGACGACCATTGCTTCTAACACTCTTCCGATAATCCGTGGTTCCCGGACTACTTTGACTGACTCAAGCGACGAAAGGAATCGCTTTATCACCGCGAACCCAAATTCTTTTCTTGTAATCTCGCGACCTTTGAAGGCGACATTAATTTTGAGCTGATTGCCGTCTTCTAAAAATTTCTTTCCTTTGGCGAGCCGTGTGTCGAAGTCATGTTGGCCGATGAAGGGTCGGAGGCGAACTTCTTTAACCCCCACATGCTTTTGGCTCTTTCTGGCCTCACGTTCCTTTTTGGCTTCCTGGTACTTAAATTTTTTAAAATTGATGAGTTTGGCAACGGGCGGCTTTGCGTTTGGCGCGATCTCCACCACGTCTAACTCCAACTCCTTTGCTTTTTGCAATGCCTCAAGCTTCGTGACTACCCCGATCTGTTTGCCTTCTTCATCCAGTAACCGCAACTGCGGACTCTGGATCTGGTAGTTGAGGCGATAGAACTTGTGATTATATTTTGCGTTCAATGTCGTCTTTGAGTTTAGCCGCGAACCCTTCAAGAGTTAGGCTCTTGAGATCTTCGCCGCTTCGTGACCGTACTGAGATGGTTTGATTTGCCGCTTCCCGATCTCCCATTATACCCATGTACGGTGTCTTTTGTAAAGTCGCATCCCGGATTTTGGCTTGCATGGATTCATTGCGTTCATCAAGCTCTACGCGCAGCCCCGCGTCCCGAAGGGTCTGCAATGCTTTCCGGGCGGCTTCGTTGTGCCGTTCGGCGATAGGAATGAGCGCGACTTGGACGGGCGCGAGCCAGACCGGGAATGCCCCGGCATAAAATTCAATTAAAAATGCGATTGTCCTCTCTATGGCGCCAACTGATGATCGATGGATGACGATGGGTTCAATTTTAACTCCTGTTTCATCTATGTAGGAAAGCTTAAACCGTTTAGGCATGACAAAATCGTATTGGACCGTAAACGCTGTCTCTTCTTTCCCCCAGATGTTTTTCATCTGAACGTCAATTTTCGGACCGTAAAACGCTGCTTCGTTGGGGGCATCAAAATAATCTGCTTTGCGTACTTTGAGTACCTCCCGAAGCACATTTTCTGCGTAATCCCACGAAGTATCATCTTTGAAATATTTTTTCTCGTCTTTTCGGTCACCGAGTGACAGACGGTATCGATAATGGATACCTACCTTGAGTCCAAATGTGTGTGCGAAAAAATCGATAAGATCAAGGACGTTGTTGATTTCCGATGCTGCCTGGTCCCGGGTCGCGATGATATGGGAATCAGCTAAACAGAAACTCCGTACACGCATGAGACCGGTAAGTTCGCCGGATTTTTCATAACGATAGAGTTTCGCAACCTCTGCGATCCGCATGGGAAGATCACGGTAACTCCTGGGTTTGGATCGGTAAAGTTCGAAGTGATGTGGACACGTCATGGGACGAAGCATATATTTTTCCTCATCAATGGTAATGGGCGCGTACATCGTGTCTTTGTAATACGGATAGTGTCCGGAAGTTTTATAGAGTTCCAGATTGGCAATATCCGGAGTATAGACATGAGAGTATCCACGTTTGATTTCTTCGTCTACCACAAAACGTTCCAAGATGCGTCGGACTGTGGCACCCTTTGCAGTCCACAAGGGTAATCCTTTGCCCACGAGGTCTGAAAAAGTAAATAAATCTAACTCTGCTCCAAGTTTACGATGGTCCCTTTTTTTGGCTTCTTCAAGGAGTGCCAAATAATCATCCAATTCTTTTTTTGATGGCCAACACGTGCCGTAGATACGGGTAAGCATCTTATTTTTTTCACTCCCCCGCCAGTAGGCTCCTGCGACGGAGAGAAGTTTGAAGTGAGTTAATTCTTTGGAAGGATTGTCTACGTGCCCCATCTTGCAGAGATCCAGGAAGTTGCCGGGATCGTTGGTCATGAGTTTTTTACCATCTTTTGCAAACCCTGTTGCCATTTCCACTTTATATTTATTGTCTTTAAATAATTTTTTCGCTTCCGCAAGTGTCACTTCATTGAAGGTGAATTTTTGCCACGAGGGCAGAATCTCACGCATTTTTTCTTCTATCTTGGGAAAATCCTCTTCAGAAATTTTCCACTTCCCCATATCGAAGTCCTGATAGAATCCGTTTTCTATGGCAGGGCCGATCGCATTGAGCGCACCAGGATATACCTGTTTTACCGCGTCCGCCAAGAGGTGCGCGCACGAATGACGGAGGTTATTGAGATAGTCGCTATCGTTATTTTTCATAAAAAAAGTCACCCGTTCTCGTTGGATCCGCCAGCCGGCGGAGGTTCCATCCAACGTTGGTGACTTAATTCTCTTCTTTTCGCGGAAGTCGCGCTTC
>JBBTUC010000016.1:0-1941 GCA_038078675.1 Patescibacteria group bacterium | reverse complement strand
CTCGAGGTAAGCGATTACACAGGAAAAGTGTTTGAGCGCAATACTCCCAAAAAACAGCCGAATGCTGTGAAACCGGAAGTCGCATGGATTCTCGGAAATATATTGAGCGACAACCTTGCGCGCCAATCTGCGTTTGGCCCCAGTTCGTTACTCGTCATCCCCGATAAAACAGTATCCGTCAAAACCGGTACAAGCAACGATAAACGGGACAATTGGACGATCGGCTACACACCTTCCTATGTAGTGACGGTGTGGGTAGGCAACAACAATAATACGCCCATGGATCCGTATCTGACTTCCGGCGTCACCGGCGCTGCTCCTATCTGGCATGACATCATGGTCGAAATCCTAAAGGGAAAACCTGATGAAACCCTTCCGCGTCCGGAGGGTGTCGTCAGTATCCCCTGTTACTACGGTAGACCAGAATATTTTGTAAAAAGCACAGAACCTGTAAACGGCCGATGCGCGCCCATCCCGACCCCACGCCCGAGCGAGTCCCCGACACCTACTCCGTGACCACCACGGTTCCGGTATCTGCGGGAGCTACATGATTGTGATACTTCCAGGTGCCAACCTTCTCAAACGTATACTCGTACGCGCCTCCGGCACTCACACTTTTCAGCTCGTCAAATCCCGGCAAGAGTTGATGCGTCGGATGCATGGCTGATGCTACCCACATACCGCCTTGACTTTGGTTGGTCCAGACGACAGTCGTACCAATCTTTACCGCTAGCGTATTTGGCACAAACCCACCCGTGCCGTATAACACAGCTGTTTTTCCTGTTACCGATCCGGAACTTGGTACACCGCCTTTGTCCGCGGCACCGGCTGTTCCTGTTGCCGGAACTTCACTTCCTAACGTTGTGGTCGGCTCAGGAGTCGGCGTCTCCAGCACGCCCTCTTCTCTCGTCATTGATTCCTGCGCTGATTTTCCACCCTGTAAAAAGTACCATCCTGCTCCAACTCCAACTAAAAGAACTACCAATCCTACTAATAATTTACTATTCATTCTTTTTCACCTCCTCCGTTAGAAACGGTTTCTGATCCGCCAATCGGCGGAGAAGAATTACTGTTTCTTACGTCCTCCCAAGATCGCTCCATGAGCCCTGCCTGCCGGCAGGCAGGCGCGTCCGCCGATTGGCGGAGTAAGGCGAATGGGAAGATCAGGAGGATAGTCGCACCATCATAGTACAGCCTCTTGCTTCTGGCAATCCTCTGTGTTATAGTACACTTACAATTGAATATGGCGATGAAGGAGAATTAGTCCCGCTGAGCGGGACTATCGAGCTCCCGAGGGAGGTACTATACAGCACCTCCCCAGGTATCGAATGGTACCTGGCCAGGAATCGAAGAAATGCCGCAAAACGGCAAAGTAGATTCCAATAAATGAGCGAAACGCGCTCTTCCGTCAAGGCTGATACGGAAGACTTTTTGTAGCGTTTTGAAAGAAGCGTGGCACCGCGGATAACGTCCGCCGCTTCAGAGTTTCCCCCTCCGATTCGGAGGGGAGATTCTGAACCGGCGGATTTTTTGTTGGAAAATATTAGAGGAGAAATTATGAAAAAAGTTGTGTTAGCATTTTCTGGAGGACTCGATACATCGTTTTGCGTGCCTTATCTCAAAGAAAAAGGGTACGAAGTGTATGCTGCAACCGTGGACACCGGCGGTTTTTCTCACGGGGAAATTACAAAAATCAAAAACAGTGCGAAGGCGTTACACGTAAAAAAGCATTTCGTTATCAATGGCAAGCAGGATCTCTACCACGACATCGTCTCGTACATTATCAAAGCCAATGTATTGCGGGGAGGCGTGTATCCTTTGTGCGCAGGACCGGAAAGGATAATTCAAGCGGTAAAAGTTGTCGATTGTGCAAAAAAAATTGGTGCCACAGCAGTAGCTCACGGCTCCACCGGGGCAGGTAATGATCAGGTGAGGTTTGAT
>JBBTUC010000015.1:0-7193 GCA_038078675.1 Patescibacteria group bacterium | reverse complement strand
CCTCCTTCGGGCTTCAGATTATACCCGAGTGGTGCATTTCGTTTGCGAACCTAAGTAAAATTCCATTTCTATGGCAACAGAGGGAACTCCACTACCAATTCAATATATTGAACGAGACGTATTACGTGTGTTTGAATCCCACCTTCCTCCGGCATATACACAAGCAGATTACCTTCAGATGTTCAATCTGACCGACGTGGCCCCTGATGGCAAAACATTAGCAGATAGATTTTTAGGTGACGAAAGGTTTGCGTCTGATCACTTTGACGATCTTATCTATACCGTCCGCAAGATCGAATCGTTGGTTAAGCGGTTAGAAGCGGGGAATCTTTCTAAAAACGAACAGAGCTTAGCAAACAACTTAGCTGCCATCGCAGTTGCACAAATTACCCGTGAGGGTGATATTTGTCCCACTGCAAGGAATTTTGCTACGCGGGTGAGTAAAGTACGACCAGACCTAATTTCCCCTAATATTTTTGTTTAATCAGGATTTCAGTTTGCCTTCTCTCGCTATTTTTCGTAAAATGAAACCCTTGTCAGGGTAGCTCAGTGGTAGAGCACCAGTATCATAAACTGGCCGTCGAGAGTCCGATCCTCTCCCCTGACACCGAGGGTATCAAACAAAAATTCCGCATAAAGCGGATTTTTGTTCCACCCTCGTCCGGATGGTGTGCGCAAAGCGCACATAATATCCGGATCAAAAAAACAACCTCCACCATTTCTTCCAGTTTGGTAGACTTACAACAGTTTTGTCTTCTGTCTTTCCATTTGTCATTTGTAATTTGTCATTTGGCATTAATACTATGGATTCCCCTTCCCTCCCCAACCCCAGCCTATTTCTGGCCTCTGCTTCGATAAAAAGCGGACTTTCCGAATAGGTGAGCTCACCCTTAAGCCGCTTGTTTTCCTCCTCAAGACGCTTGAGTACTGCCTGACGTTCACCCAGGATATCACGCCTGCGCCAAATATCCCAGATCGAACGTGACAGATTGACGACCAGTATGGCGCTTACCCCGATGATCACCAACCGAACGACTCGTAGCTTCACCATATTCCTCCTTGAATTACAGCTTTTCTTGTGATATTATAGGTTAAACCCCTGCCAAATATACGCACTATCATGCTAAACGCTTCAATCGATCTTAAAGCTGCCCACGGCCAATTCATCGAGTATTTAGGCTCGCGGCGTCGTGCCCGTGCTACCATCGTAGCATATGGCAAAGATATTGAACAAATGTCTGACTTTCTCTTCAATTTGGGCAAAAAGACAGCCGGCGAAGTCACGCGCGATGAGATAGACGCATTCCTAAAAAAACTTTCTGCAGATAATTATACCCCCAAGTCAGTTTCGCGAAAAATTAACTCAATCAAGACCTTTTTCCGATTCCTAAAGGCTTCCGGTCTCGTCACGGCCAACCCGGCGGTCGAAATCGAGCACCCCAAGTATGAAGTCAAGCCACCGCGGATTCTGACCAAGCTTGAATACCGGGCACTTCGGGATGCCTGCAGAGGAGACCTTCGCACCCACGCGATCGTCGAACTGTTCCTTCAAACCGGCATACGGATTGGCGAACTGGCTGCGCTTGCCCTTGAGGACATCAAGGAGCACGAAATCCGTATTGCTGCACAGGAAGGCCACGCAGCCCGAAACGTCCCCCTCAATAAAGCTGCCAAAGAAGCGTTTACGCGCTATATCGAAATTCGTGCGAAAAATTTTCCCAATCCGTCGCTCTTTATCACAAAAACCGGCAAGACTCTCCTGATCCGCAACATCCGGACCGCGATCGACCGGTATTTTCGCGTTGCCGGCATTGACGGGGCCAAGGTCAATGATCTGCGGCACACCTTCATCGCCCACCACCTCATGGCAGGAACCCCCATTACAACTCTTTCTAAACTCGTCGGCCACAAACGCTTGTCGACCACCGAAAAATACCTCGAGCTTGTCAAAGACAAGCAGGTGGAGAATGTCAAATTAGAGGAGCTATAAGGGCGGATTCTTCCCGACACCATGGTGAATAAATACTCGGATTCTTTTTTAGATCCTTCAAAAAGTCTTCCCATCTTATCCATCTCCATCCTTCTACTTCCTTCTGATCCGGCTTGGGGTCCGCGTCACTGTAAGCGACCAAGATCGGACAAATCTCGTTTTCCACAATCCCGTTTTTGTCCGCAAACCTATATCGGTACGGCGCCACTTCTCTTAAATTTCTTATGTCCTCTGTCCTAAGTCCTAATTCCACATCCAACCGGCGCTTCGCGGCATCTTCTACGCTCTCCTGCGGAGCAGGATGACCGCAAACGGTGTTCGTCCACACCCCCGGGAAAGTCTTTTTCTTTGATGATCGCTTCGTAAGAAGTAATTCGTTTTTGGAGTTAAACAGAAACAACGAAAACCCCCGATGCAGAGGGGTATTGGTAGTGTGAACGCTATCTTTGGGCGCCGTGCCAATTTCGTTATTCTCTTCGTCAACTAAAACTACAAATTCACTCATAAGTGGGGCTGCTTGGGATCGAACCAAGGACATCTACTTTATAAGAGTAGCGCTCTACCACTGAGCTACAGCCCCTTGTAGGGTATTATAGCAAACTATCAGATGCCGAGGCGCTCTCTGGCGTGGGTGATGATTTGGCCGACCATGCGGTTATAGTCCCATCCGGCCGCCCGAGCTGCCGCCGGATAGTAGGTTACTACATTAGGATCGCCGATCATGCCGGGAATCGTATTAATCTCAAGAAGATGCGGCTTACCCTGGGCGTCCATCCGAAGATCAATCCGCGCAATGTCCCGGCACCCAAGAGCCAGAAACGCCTTGATGCACATCGTCTCTATCATCATCTGTACGCTTCTCGGGAGTTGAGCAGGACAAATGTAAATATCATGGGGACTTGTGAGTGTCGACTCGAGAAACCATTTTGCCTCAAACGATTCAAATTTCCCCATATCCTTAGGATAGACATCAAAATTTATTTCGACAATTGGCAAAATGTAGACACCCTTCCCTACCCCAGGGTTACCCATGACCGACACGGTAAACTCCCTCCCCGGCATATATTCTTCCACAATGACGCCGTTTCCACAGGCTGCCCGCGTCGCGCGAATTTTAGCAACAAGCGTACCGGGTCCGGTCACAAGATTGTCGTTGAAGACTCCTTTACTGGACCCTTCGCTATTTGGTTTGACGATGACGGGAAACGTAAGGCCCTCGACATACGGCTTATCTTTTGGCCCAATAGAAACACACTTGGGCGTGGGCAACCCATGATACAGCCAAACTTTTTTCGTGAGAGATTTATCCAGAGCAATCGCCTGGGCGAGAGCACCGGAATGCGTATAGGGAATCCCGAGCATCTCGAGAATCGCCGGCATCTGGCTCTCGCGCATCTCTCCGCGTAGTCCTTCGGAAAAATTGAAGACGAGATCGATAGATTTTTTTAATTCTTTGAGTTTTCCGTATGCCTCCTCGTTGGTTTCGATATCCGTACACGTATAGCCGTTTTGCACGATCGCCTCGTGGACCGCTGCAATCGTCTCCGGCTCATCAAACTCTGCTTCCTCCTGCGCTTGTTTCCCTAAGCCCGCTTTTACGTGTCGAACGTTATAAATAAGAGCTATATGCATAATTTTCTATCATGACGCATTGATGTAATTTGTAAAGAGGGGAAATTTACGGAGCACTTGACAACATTGAAGTGTTACGTTATACTTCATATATATGAAACAGCATCTTGCCGCGCTTGAAGACAAAAAACGAAGACTGGATAACTACCGTCCCCTACCCCCGGATCTTGTCGGCAATCTCGAAGATTGGTTCAAAATCGAGTTAACGTACACATCCAATGCCATTGAAGGCAATACCCTTTCACGAGCTGAAACTGCATTAATCGTAGAAAAAGGCCTCACCGTAGAGGGGAAAACGCTTACAGAGCACCTCGAAGCAGTCAACCACGCGGAGGCACTGACGTTTGTTTCGACGCTTCACAACCTCAAGCGGTCTGACGTGACCCAACAACACCTGTTAGAACTCCACCGTTTAATTTTACAAAAGATCGACGATACAAGCGCCGGTCGGTATCGTTCGGTCGCCGTAAGAATTGCCGGCTCCCGTGCCATCATGCCAAACCCCGTAAAAGTCCCCCGCCTCATGGATGAGTTTATGACGTGGCTCCACGAAACCCAAGGCAACCAGCTTATCATTGCCGCAGATGCTCATTTCAAGCTCGTGAGCATTCATCCGTTTGTCGATGGCAACGGCCGCACGGCGCGGCTCCTCATGAATCTCCTCCTCATGCAAGCCGGATTTCCTCCGGCTATTATCCGTGCGGAGGATCGTAAACGGTATATCGATAGCATTGAAGCTGGTCAACTGGGCAAATCGCTCGACGACTATTACAAACTAATATTTGAATCCGTAGATCGGTCGCTAGACGTGTATCTTGACGCCGTGGAGCAAAAAGAAACAATCACTAAAATCGCAGGGAAACAGTTTTTGAAAATTGGGGAACTGGCACAATTAGCCGGTGAGACAGTGCCGACGATCCGCTACTGGACGAAGGAAGGGCTCCTTTCTGTCGCCGAACGCTCGCCGGGGGGATATCAACTCTACGACCAAAACCAGGTAAGCGTCGTGAAAAAGATTAAGAAGCTGCAGAACAAGAGGCTTACTCTTGCGGAGATAAAAAAGTTGCTTAATACGGATTAAAGCTTCGCTCTCTGGGCGATCTCGGCCTCCACAAGCTCGCGGGAGCGGCCGTACTTGAGGCGCGAAAGTTGGATAATCGCCGCAGCCACCTGGGGATTCTGCAGCGCTTTGACGCGACTCATGTCTTTGGTCAAATCCATGCTGAAGGGCTTGACCGGCTCATTGTGGACCGTCGTTTTGACATACGCGTTAAAACGATCAATGTTGATAAGATCCGTCTCATTGAAAGTCGGCTGATACTCATGCTGGAGATAGTTTGCATCCGTCACCCCGACACGGAAGGACGCCACAGTGCCGACATTCCCAAACACCGCGTTTTTCACTTCCTCCTCCATTTGCCCGATAAATTGGTTTGCAACGATGAGGTTGAGGCGGTACTTCCGGGCCTCGGAGAGAATCTGGGCAAAGTCCGGTGTCGCGAAATTTTGAAACTCATCGACATAGAGATAAAAATCCCGCCGCTTTTCCTCCGGTATTTCCTGCCGGCTCATCGCTGAAATCAAAATCCGGGGGACGAGAATAAGCCCCAGGAAGTTGCTGTTTTCCTCCCCGATTTTGCCCTTGGCGAGATTGACGAGGAGAATTTTGCCCTCATCCATGACCTTACGGAAATCAAATGAGGAGTTAGACTGTCCGATGATGTTGCGGATGAGTTTGTTGGTGACAAACCGGCCAAACTTACTCACGATGTAATCGAGGACCTCTGATTTATGAAAATCAGCAGTCTGAGCGATCTGATCCGTCCAATAACGTCGGACAATAGGATCTTTCACAAGAGGCAGGAGTGACTGAACGAAATCCGGGCGTTGCAATGTCTGGACAACCTCAATGAATGTTCCGTTGGGAATCGCTTCCATGACGGTCAACATGGCATTTCTGATGGCATGCTCAAAGCGCGGCCCGATGATACCCGTTTTCATGGGGTCAAACAGCTTATACATGAGGCCGACAATGCTTGTCGCGACAAAATGTTTTTGCTGTTCAGTAGTCGCTTCAAGCATATTAAGCCCCATCGGCCGCTCGCTATCCGACGGATCAAAATAAATGACATCTTCTGCCCGTTCGGGCGGCATACGGGACAGGATTCCATCGACGAGATCTCCGTGAGGATCAACAACGGCGAGTCCCCTGCCGGCCGCGATATCCTGCATCACCATTTCCTCAAGAAGTTGCGACTTGCCGGTACCGGTTTTTCCGATAATATACATGTGACGTCTCCGGTCATCTTCGCTGAGGTAAATTTCCCTTGACACCCCCCTGTACCGCGAGAAACCCAGGTAAAGTCCGCTCGTCGGAATTTGCGAAGGGGCGGGAGCACGCTTTGCGTTCAACCAAAAAATATGCGCGGTTTCGATGGATTTATTTGGCAGATGATAAAGGCTTGCCAATTCATCGGTAGAAAGAACGCTGTATTGCGGCATAAACGGCAGGTTAACCACAGGAAAATATCGGTAGATAAAGTCCACCATAAAAAGCTGCTTCATGGGAAGTTTTACTTTCGTAAAGTGATTGTGATCACTGGCAAACTGCTCAAAACTACCGATAAGATTTTCTAAATGCATTTTAGCCGCTTCCCCGTCGGGGGACGATACAACGAGCCGGACAACGGTGTTAAAACCGGGCTTACTTACTTTTCCCTCAATAGCCTCGAGTGCTTTGGAGTCAATTCTAAAGCTCGCCTTCTCCGGGTTTGCCTCGTCTTTTTTTACTTTAGAAATGTACCCCCGGCCGATTTTACGCCACTTACTGCCTGCAGGCTGAATAAGAACCTGAATAGCAGCGGCTTCGTCCTTTTGCATTTTGGCAAGGACGGAGGTAATCGAAGACAATGAATCAACCGGTAAATCGCGGTAAATCCGGATGGGAAAATAGTTGGAACTTTTAAGCCGCAGTGCCGCAAATGCCACTTTTCCCGTCTGGGAAAATATCGTGTACTCCTCAACTTCCCGGATGTCCGCCCCCGGATACGCTCCGTGAATCTGCTTTTCCACATAGTCCATGAGCCGCCGGGGGACGGATACGTAAAACCTAATGTCTTCGGGTTTGGCGACAATCTCAAAAGAGATATGCTCCTGGGGTTTGAGAAATGACCAAAAATTGCCGTGGGCGATACTGTGAAGACCTGCAAACAACTGCTCGGCGGCGTCGATTTTGATTTCGTTGTCTCTTGGCGCCGCCATTTGGAGAAGTACATAATCCAGGCTGTGCTCCTCGCGGTTTCGGTATTTCCATAACAAAAAAACGACATACCCCAGTCCCGCAAGAACGGCAATCAATAGCACCATCGCAAGGAGTGCGATCCCAAACACTTCTAAACGAGATAGTAGGTCTGCAAATTGTTCAGGCATGGATTTTTTTATGTAACTGTTTCAGCTTCCTCACACACCACTCTGCGAGCCACCGCCAGGAACTCATAATACTTTGCTTTAACCCCAAGGCTATTTGATCATCCGTAAGAGGAAGAGCGACAGCCGGTGCCGACGTGAGTGT
>JBBTUC010000014.1:0-6450 GCA_038078675.1 Patescibacteria group bacterium | reverse complement strand
CCGCCAACCGGCGCGATCGCAACAGTCATGTGATGTTCCCGGGGGTTTTTATTTGCACCATGGTGATATAATGATAAAGAACATATGAAAAAATCGATGACCATACTTCAGTTTAAAGTCCTCATTGAACGGGATGAGGACGATTTCTATGTGGCCTCAGTGCCGGAACTTCCGGGATGCTATACCCAGGCAAAAACACTTGAAATTCTCCGTGTTCGTATTAAAGAGGTGATTGAGCTCGTTCTTGAATCAGATAAAAAGGCACGGAACGATAAACTTAAATCGCCTGCCTCTGTTCCTTCATTTTTTGCCACAGAGGATATCCATATCCCCTACTATGCCTAAATTGTCCCCGATTGGCGGCCACGAGCTCATCCGGATATTACAAAAACAGGGTTTTATTTCGGTACGACAGAAAGGAAGCCATGTTCGTCTTGAACATACCGATGGACGAAAAACATCCGTGCCGGTCCACTCGGGCGAATCCGTACACGTTGGACTACTACGAAAAATCCTCCGTGATGTCCAAATCACGCCGGAAACATTCCACGATCTACGCTAAGTTTCCGGGGGTTTTTATTTTATGAGGACGGCGGAGCAATAACCCACTCCTTTATTTTCAACAAGTCCTTGTCAAAACTGACCAATTTGCAGTTAAGTTTTTGTGCCACATAGAGGTACTGTGCATCGTATGCGCTTATCCGATGCTCAACAACCAGCGCTGATAGAGCATGCATCTCGCTGGGTACCGGCGTATTGTCAAAATTAATACCTATATCATGCAATCTGTTGGTAAATCCGTCGATGTCGCTTTTTGGGAATCGTTTCTTCCAAAATAAAATATTCACGATCTCAATAAGAAGAAAGTCAGGTGCCCACGCAACTGTCTTGCCTTCAACAATTTTATTATGAATAGCGAGCGCCGCTTCAGCTGCCGGGCCATGGGCGAGCCACTCAAGAACAACGCTTGCGTCTAACACAATCTTATCCACGATCTCTATCCCTTTCATCACGCACCAATGTAACCCAGTCTGTCTTCCCGGCCTTTTTGCCCAAGGCGCGAAAAAAAGACAGATTGCTGGCGATTGTTGCAGCACTGGAGGCGGAATCGCCTCCGATGTTTTTGTTGACGAGCTTTTTGTTGACAAGCTCACTTAAACCAACGCCCATCACTGCCGCTTGCACAGCGAGTTGCCGATAGAGCGTCTCATCAAAAACAATCGTCGTCCGTACGGTGTTCATGGTCAAAGATTAGCATCAAATCATCTTTATGTCAAGATGCGTTTCTGCTCTCTGTTGACAAACCATCATATCTACGACTAGCATGAATATATGGCAGGAAACGCGCCGTCCGGAAATATCTTGTCCTCACTCACCTCTTCGTTTCGTCTGATTAAAACGATTGTTTTTATTGTATTCGGTCTCTTCCTCTTTCGCTCTACCCTCATTTTTATCCCGGCAGGACACGTAGGGGTCGTCTATGACAGCGGACGAGGAGTTCTTCCCACTGCAATGAAAGAGGGATTAAACTTTGCCATCCCCCTCTGGCAGAACGTCACGCTGTTTGACGCCAGAGTGCAGGAATACACCATGTCCGCAGCTCCAGATGAAGGAGCGCTCCGGCGCGACGATTCGCTTGACGCCCCCACAAGCGACGGCCAATCGGTGAAAGTGGACGCGACGGTGCTTTTTAAAGTCGACGGAGCCAAAGCCCCGGAAATCATGAAGACGATCGGAGAGGATTATGTGGAAAAAATCATCCGTCCCTTCAGCCGGAGCCAAATCCGCATGGTCATCAGCCGGTATTCGGCCCCGGCCATCTACTCGGAAAAACGCCAGGAGGCGGAAACCGTTATGACGCAGGAACTCGGTGAAATGCTTGCCGCAAAAAATCTCATTCTGGACAAAGTCCTTCTGCGCGCCGTGTATTTCTCACCCGAATATTCCAAAGCCATTGAGCTTAAAGTTGTCGCCGGAGAGCGGGTCAAGCAAGCCGAATACGAGGTAAAAGAAGCGACCCAACGGGCTCAGGCCAAGATTGCTGAAGCCAAGGGACTTGCCGAAGCACAGGCGCTCCAAAAAGCATCTCTCACTCAGGAATACCTACAACTCGAAGCAATCAAGCGGTGGGACGGGAAACTCCCGCAGGTCGTCGGTGGTGGCACCGCCCCGTTTATCAATATCCCATTGAAATAATCAGTCCTGCCTTACGTTTTTGCCAACTTCACTCCCGGCTTTTTTCGCTTTCATGCCATAAAGATCGCCGCGTGGGCGTTTGGACTTGACCGCTGGCAACGTCTGCGCGGCTGCTTGCTGCTGTTGCTGCTTACCCAGCTCTTTCTTTTGTTCCGCTTCCGCCTGAATCTTTTCCCAAACAGAAGGCTCCTTTTGTTTTGGTTTGACTCCTGCAAGCTCCTGGAGAGCAACTCTGGCAATCGATGCCTTAATCTTTTGCTCACCAGGTTCTTTCTTTGTTACATCAGGCGTTGTTGCCGTCTGTTGTTTCTGTTTCTGACCACTAGACACGCCGAGACTTTCAAGAGCCGCACCGACGACATCTTTAGGAACAGCAACCGCCTCCCTGACTATTTGCTTGCCTAATTCACCGAGCTCATCAGTAAATGCTCCGATCATGCTTCCAGGGTTTGTCATAGTCATCAAAATCCCAGCTGCGCTTTGGCTTCTTCACTCATCCGGTCCATGCTCCAGGGCGGCTCAAAGGTGAGCTCTACGTCTACTTTTTTAACACCTGGTAGTTTCCCCACTTCTTCGCGGATAGGACCGGCAATGAGATCAAAAAGCGGACACCCGATCGTCGTGAGCGTCATGAGGATCCGGACCACACCTTCCTTCTTATCTATCCCTATTTCATAGATAAGCCCCAAATCCCACAGCGACACCCCGATCTCCGGATCGGGAATCGTTTTCAATATTTTTTCAATTTGTTGTTTGGTAGCCATAAATATTATATCATTGCGAGGAGCGCTAGCGACGCGGCAATCTCTGAGATTGCTTCGCCGTAAGAACGGTCTCGCAATGACATCCATTGTTAGTACTCTCTCCTCCCCTCCAAAGCCCGGGTGAGCGTCACTTCATCAGCATACTCGATATCCGCCCCTACGGGCAATCCATGAGCAAGCCGCGTAATTTTGAGTTTTGCGTTTTGCGCTTTGAGTTGTTTTGTAACGTACATCGCCGTTGCTTCGCCTTCCATATTGGAATTCATTGCTAAAATAATTTCCTTAATTCCTACGTCTTGAGTCCTAAGTCTCTTAAAAAGGTCTGCAATGTAAATCTCATCCGGTCCGATGTTGTTTAAAGGATCTATCGCGCCATGCAGGACATGATAGAGACCCCGAAATTTTCCGGTTTTCTCAATCGAGAGGACGTCGGTAGGATTTTCTATCACACAGACGATCGTTTGATCCCTGCTCGGATCACTACAAATACTACAAGGGTCGGCCTCCGCTACATTTTTACATAATGAGCAGAGCACTGTACTCGATTTAAGCGCACGTAAATTTTCCGCGAATCGTTCGACTTGATCAGTGGGAACATGGAGGAGATAAAATGCGAGACGGGTAGCTGACTTGGGACCAATCCCGGGAAGTTGTTGAAACGACTCAATGAGTCGGGTGAGTGCTTTGGGGAGGAGTGTCATAGTGCATCTGCTAAAAGCGGAGCCACGGAGACAATGCTGAGCTTACCGAAGCGTTTTTCTTTGGGAACTACGATCGTATCTGTTACCACGATCTTATCGATTGGGCTAGCGGCAAGTTTAACAGATGCATCACCAGCTAGTACTGCGTGGGTTGCGAGAAAAAATATTCGCCTTGCCCCATGACTTTTTAAAAATTGACTGGTCTTTATCGCTGTGGCTCCGGTGTTGATGATGTCGTCAAAGATCACGACGTCGCGGCCGCTCACATCGCCGCTCACCCCCGTCACCGTCACTTTGCCCGTTACCTTATCACGATCCTTTTCTAAATAGACAATAGGAAACCCAACCGTCTTGGCAAACCCAGAAGACCGGGACTTGCCACCCGTGTCAGGAGAAACGACAATCGTTTTGGTTCTATAAAGGTCACTCCCTGCTTTGGCAGGGTGTGACCTTTTCAGTGCATCGCCCAATATCTCATGGGTAGAAAGCTCCGTCACGGGAATACAAAAAAACGGAACGACATTTTCCGAATGCAGCTCAACGGTCATCACCGCATCAAACCCGGCTACTTCGATGAATTTTGCAACCAGAGAAGCTGATGCCGCCTCGCCTTTACGAAACGCTTTATCCTGCTTACTGTAACCCATCCACGGGATAATGGCAGTAAGGTGGCCTGCACCTAAGGACTTAACTGCTTGTCCAATGAGACAAAGCTCGACAAGATGCTGATCGGCAACCGCGGAAAGCGACTGGAGAATAAATACTTCCTTGCCTTTGACATCCTCCGAGACATGCACCCGGCATTCGTTGTCGATGAAACGGGTAATTTCTATGGAACCTAATGTAATGTTCAGAATCGAGGAGACGCTAGATGCAAGTGTAGGATTGGACGTTCCGGAAAATAGGAGAAAATCCTTCATTACTCTAATCCTAGCAAACTCAAGACCCGCTCGTCCATGAGGGAATCAACGAGAGCCGGCCGTATGAGCGTCCCGTCAATGTCAAAGAGAATGAGTTTTTTATTCATAATAATGTCATTGCGAAACCGTTCATACGGCGAAGCAATCTCATAGAATTTTTTCATACAAATCTCGAAATAATGGATTCTTTTTAACAATCAAACGTACCTTATCGTTCCTCGAACCTCCCTTAATCTTTTTTTCGCGTTTAATTGCTTCGATAATATCTTGAAAAACTTCATAATAGACTAACTTCGTAATGTTATATTTTGCAGTAAAACCTTTCTCTTTCAACTTATGCTGACCAACCCTCATTGCCAGATTGTTCGTAACCCCAGTATACAACACGGTGCCGTATGTATTTGTCATGATATATACGGCATAATACCGAGGAGTTTTCATGATATTGTGTGGGATTGCTTCGTCGCTAGCGCTCCTCGCAATGACAAGGACTAGTGTCATTGCGAGAACGTTCTGACGGCGTGGCGATCTCATATTCATGTGGGATTGCTTCGTCGCTAGCGCTCCTCGCAATGACAATGTCCTACACTGTCCTATACACGTTAAGGGCTATTTTAAGTAAATCAATACAGCGGGAGAGGGCTTTCGTGTTGAGGACATAGGCGATACGGACCTCGTTTTTCCCTTTTCCCGGTGTCGCATAAAATCCGGAGGCTGGGGCAAGCATGACGGTTTCATTGTTGTCTCGGAAATCCGTCAGAAGCCACTTACAAAAATGCTCGGCATCTTTTACGGGAAGTCCGACGATCGTGTAAAACGCACCCTCTGGTTTGGGAATAGTTACCCCCGGAATTCCTTTAAGCCCTTTATAAAGTATATCGCGCCTTTTCTCATACTCATCATGCACTTCTTGAAAATAAGACGGCGGCACCTCGGTAAGTTTTGCAGCCAAAGTCTGATCAATGAGTCCCGCAGAAAGCCTGCCCTGCCCAATCCGTAACACCCCTGCCATCACCTCCTGATGTAATGAGACGAGTACACCAATCCGGGCTCCGCAAATACTATAGCGCTTAGAAAGACTATCAAGAACAATTGTTTGCTGGGGCATCTCACCCATGTAGGATAAAAGCGAAACGTGTTTTTTCCCGTCATAGGTAAATTCCCGATATACTTCATCGGAGAGGAGAAAGAGACCGTGTTTTTTGGAAATTCCAACAAGCATTTCTATCTCTTGTTTCGTGTATACCGTACCAGTAGGATTGTTGGGATTACAGTAAAGAATTGCTTTGGTTTTTTTCGTTATTTTGCTTTCTATCACGCCTGCTGGTGGCAAATGGAAACCATTAGCCAAACTGGTTTGGATGGGTACTAGGCGGACCCCGTTGACAGCTGCGTACGTATTGTAGTTGGCATAAAAAGGTTCAAATACTATTATTTCCTCTCCGGGATCAGCAACAGAAAAAATCGCCCAAGCGATAGCCTCGGATCCTCCGAGTGTCACCTGCAAATTCGCAGTGGATAGAAATGTAGCCCCTAATCCGTGATAGTACGTAAGCAACGATTCTAGTAAACTCGGCTCGCCTTGGGACTGACTATACCCAATGGGATTCCTGTTCCAATCCCGTAAAACGGCAAGCATCACTTCCGGTGTTTTAATATCCGGATCCCCGATGTTAAAATGATACACTTTCACCCCTGCCTTCTTGGCTGCCATGGCGTAGGGCACGAGTTTACGTATGGGAGAGGCAGGGACCATTGACAGTCGTGTTGATGTCATAAAATTACAAACTCACTCTCTATAGTCGGCTTCCCGAACTCTTTCCATGCGGAAAGCCCCCGGAGAAATATTTCCATAAATCGGTCTTCCCC
>JBBTUC010000013.1:0-2196 GCA_038078675.1 Patescibacteria group bacterium | reverse complement strand
GTCCCACCACTACCGTATATTTTCCTTTCCCCGTTCCGGTGACTTTGAGGGTGTAGGTGCCGCTCTCGGCATTTTCCAGGAAGATCATGCTATCGGTTTCACCCGTTGTTGTGCCTTTGTACTCTACCGTCATGGTTGCCGGGGATTTAATGAAAAAGAGGAGGGAGGGAGATAGACCGGTCGCGCGGCCTTCGGTGACGTTGCTATCGGCGACGCTATACCCAAGGCTTGAGACGACTTCCTTAATCCCATTACTTTTGTAGATAAGTTCGCCGTGGCCATTTGCAAGGACCTTCACATCAGTGTCGGCTTTGGCGCTTGATGAAACGACCGTCGTGTCTCCGATCGCTTGAGTTTTACCTGCTGGTCTGCCGTCTGGGTAGATGTTGTTGGCGATATCTGAAGCGGTTGGATTGTTTACGGTAAATCCCGAGAGGGTTTGGGCAGATTCCCCGGCAATTGACTGAAAAAGGGGGAAGAGAGTGGAAAATGTTGCGTTGTAGGTAAGCAGCGTGTCGTTTTTGTACGTCATGGTGCTACTGTCGACCGATGAGCCGTTACTTAGCCGCGTGAGAAACGTATAGATGGGGATAAGATCCCGCGTCACGGGCATCCAATCCGCCATGACCTGTCGATCAGTTTTGCCGCCACCGCGATTGAGGATAAAAATGAGTTTGAGCGCGAGCCACTGGAGGAAGTTTTCCCGGTCTATCTCGCCTCCGGCAAACGCTTGGTACGCCTGCGGTATGCCTTGGTGCGGAGACCCGACCGTGATGAGTTTATCTATTTTGGTGGTTCCGTATTTTTGCGCATAGATCCGGCCTACCATGCCGCCCAAAGAGTGTCCGACGATATCGACCTTCTGGCTTCCCGGAATCTTTGCCGTGATATACGCGTCAAGTTCGGCTGCCGCATCTTCGAGCTTTTTGCGCCAATCGTAGGGGTAGATAAAGAGTGATGTGTTTTCCACAAATCCCATGTCCGTGAGTGTTTTTTTGATGCCGTCGTATTCCCGGACAATAAAATTGATCTTCCAGTCGTTTTGAGTCACGGCGGAATTATGAAGAATGGCATTCCCATTCCACGACGCAAACATCCCAGGAATAATAATCACCGGCGGCGTGGGAGTGGGAGTAGGTGTGGGAGTGGGGGTTGGAGTAGCAAGGACAATTGGTCCGTCGCTTGCCAAACCAATGCGCCAGGTAGTATTGCCGCTCACATTTCCGTTGGCGCCGTAGTAGAGAAGGTTGGTTCCATTACTCAAGCGTACCGCGCCGGCTCCGGCCATCGAGTTATTGTCAAACGATGCGCCACGTGTGAGAATCGGATTTTTATCCGCAGGTTTGGTCCAGCTAATGCCATCTGCGGACGTGGCATAGGAGAGATTACCACTGCCGTGATAGAAAATCTCGTAGGTTGCCCCGTCGTAGAGTACCGATGCACCATCTATTTCACTTCCTTCCCAGGACTGGGTAGGAGTCAATACTGGATTACTCGCATAGGGAGTCCAAATAATCCCGTCGGAGGAGGTAGCAAGGCCGATAGCCCAATGGCCGGTGTCCGCTGAGCTAAACCACATCTTGTACTCGCTTCCAACTTTTAATACGAGTGGGCCTGAAACTCCTCCAGATCCCCAACCTGAAGAAGGTCTGAAAACTGGACTCGAACTATTGTTCCAGGAAATTCCGTCACTACTTGTTGCTCGGAATACCGAGTAGTTACTAGCTGCACCACCGTCTGATCCCACGTACCACATTTCATAAGAATTTCCACTCTTGATAACCGTTGGGTCATGTGCATCTTTATTGTCGATGCCTAACCTGCTTACGACAGGATTTGATCCATTCTTGCTCCAAGTTACTCCATCGCTTGAAGTTGCGAGACCGATTTGGAATCTAGAACCGTTATAGCCTGAATACCAAAGCTTTAGGGATGATCCATCAAGCAAAGACGAGGGTTGCCATACATAGTTAGATTCCCAGCTTGATGGGTTTGTAGTTATTACTGGATTTTGGCTAGATTTAACAAAAGTTCCGATTGCTTCACTTTTTGTTGAAGCAAATAGGAAGAAAGTAATTAATAATAGCGCGAAAGTGAATTTGTAAATCCGGCGCATAAAAATACCTCGGAGGAGCAGAAAATCTAATCCCGAGGTGCAAAAACTGAGCGAAACTATAATTTTCTAGCTTCGCGTGA
>JBBTUC010000012.1:6744-9058 GCA_038078675.1 Patescibacteria group bacterium | reverse complement strand
TCCAAACGCCAGCGAGACGTCCTTGAGATGATTCCTAGCGAAAATTATGTCTCACCCGCAGTGCGGGAAGCTATGGGATCGATCGATCACTATACTCGTTTCGTTTATCCTCCAGTAAAAATGTCAATATGGTTCAAAGTGCAGAAAATGTAGGGGGTGCAACTTCGGTTAAAAATTTTCGAGATTTTGCAATCCCGGTGACAATTCCAGAAGGATTCTTTTTAGACGAAGAGCGAGACCTCTGGTTGGATTCAAGATCGAAATTTTTACCGAAAAAACATAGAAAACTATCTGATAGTGACGGCAAAAGGAAATATAACCCATCAGAGAGGCAAGAGAACCGCTTTCGTCGCTTAGAATGGAACTATTGGAACGCTACTATAGTAGCGACTATCCAAGAAGCAGCTCTAATAACTCAGGAAATTTCAATAGAATCTGATGCATCTTCATTAACTGCCTTGCTATTTTGTGGTTCAAATCTATTTCATTTTGGTGTGCCTTTTAAGAGCGATATAGATGTAAAACTACTCGTTAATGGTGAACCATGGGAAGCAATTTCTGAATTCATGAGAAGATACCAAGAAAAATTTGGTGACCAAGGCAAAACGGAGTGGGTAAATGATTTTAGATATAAATTTTTTCCTCCATTTTCGGATCCTAATATGTTTGCAATCCCAAAAAGAAATGATCTCGTATTGCCTACCTCTTATCTTGACCTAGGTTGGAACCAAGACGATGTAATCGGACCGATTACCTCTGAGGCGGGGTTTTTTAATACCCAGATAATTGAACCGGTGTTGAGTGATCCAGTAGAACAAATTGAGAAAAAAATAGCAAGTAATAAAGGAATGAATAGTCATGTTGGTTTTGTGCGTTGGCTTGGTCTTCATGAATTGGCATTTTCCCGCCCAGTTTTTGTTCATGAGGGAGAAGAGAAGTTTGTCCAAAGCCTAATTAGTAGGGCCAAACAAGCACTTCTTTCATCTGATTAAAAAAATATTTAAAGACTTACTTGAAACAATAAAATTCTTTAGCTGTAAATTTTCTGTCACACGAATCAGAAACTTGGTATAATCGCGGTGAGCTAAGTCCGATATGCTAGGTACAATATCGACCTGCACACCGTAGTTTAGCCAAGGATGGGTATTTATATGTCAAATTCTATCAAAAAAGTCGATCCAAAAATAGCTCATTTTATCTCCCTCGAATCCAAACGCCAGCGGGATGGATTGGAAATGATCCCAAGTGAAAATTATGTCTCTCCCGAAGTACGGGAGGCGATGGGATCGATTCTCACCAATAAATACTCCGAAGGGTATCCAAAAAAACGCTACTACGGCGGGAATGAATATATCGATGAGATAGAAATTCTGGCGCAGGAGCGAGCTAAAAAACTCTTCGGCGTCCCACACGCCAACGTGCAGCCGTACTCCGGATCACCGGCCAACTCCGCCGTCTACATGGCGCTTCTGTCGCCCGGGGACACGATCATGGGGCTCAAGCTCACGGCAGGCGGCCACTTGACCCACGGCCATCCGCAGGTTACGTTTTCCGGAACTTTTTATCGGTCAGTTCAATATGACGTCGATAGAAACGGTTTCATTGACATGGATTACGTGGCCGCCCTTGCCAAAAAAGAAAAACCTAAAATAATTGTCGTCGGCACCACCGCGTATCCCAGGATTTTTGACTGGAAGAAGTGGAGAACAATTGTAGACAGCGTCGGAGCCTACTTCCTGGCAGATATCTCCCATATTGCCGGTCTCATCGTTGGGGGAGTCCACCCTAGTCCCGCGCTTTACGCAGACGTCCTCATGGCAACGACCCATAAAACACTCCGCGGCCCCCGCGGCGCCCTCCTCATGGTGACAGGGCCAGGCCTTGTCAAAGATCCGAAGATGGGAGAAAAAATAGACAAAGCCGTTTTTCCCGGCCTTCAGGGAGGACCACACGACAACGTCACGGCAGCTATCGCCGTTTGCCTCCATGAAGCCAGTCAACCCTCCTTCAAGCGCTACGCCAAACAAGTCGTCAGGAATGCCAAAGTCCTTGCTGATACGCTCTCCGGACAGGGCCTGGCCCTGTCAACCAATGGTACGGATAATCACTTGATGGTCGTCGATCTTCGACCCCAGGGTGTCATCGGTAATATCGCGGCTGAAGCGCTGGAAGTAGCAGGCATCGTCGTCAACCGAAACAGCGTCCCGCATGATCCCAACCCGCCCTTTTACCCCTCCGGCATCCGGCTGGGTACGCCGGCAATCACGACAAGAGGCATGAAGGAAAAAGAAATGAAACAAATCGGTAAATGGAT
>JBBTUC010000012.1:0-6644 GCA_038078675.1 Patescibacteria group bacterium | reverse complement strand
CAATCACGACAAGAGGCATGAAGGAAAAAGAAATGAAACAAATCGGTAAATGGATCGTTGACGTGATCCGTGAAGTTTCCCACTACCGCATGCCTAATAATAAAGAGGAACGAGTCACATTCCTCAAAAAAGTACGGGGAGAGCTGCAGAAAAACAAGCAATTGCAAGCGATCCGCAAGTCTGTTACAATACTCACAAGTAAGTTTCCTGTTCCGTAAGGAACAAATTTGCACACTCAAACGGTATCTTCTCCCTGCGAAGCAGGGCAGTTGAGTGGAAGGTGAAGAAGATACGCGGATATTAGCGCCGTCGTATCGGCGCTATTTTTGATTTCTCTTTGTCATTGCGAGACCGTTCTTACGGCGAAGCAATCTTTAATAGTAGAGATTGCCGCGGTCGCGGGGACAGCTCCCTCGCAATGACACACAATACTTATGGAAGAAATTACATTACAACAACTCTTAGAAGCAGGATGTCACTTTGGCCACAAAGCCGAACGGTGGCATCCCAAAGCCGCGGAATTTATCTACACCAAAAAAGACGGCATTCATATCATCGATCTTGGGAAAACCAAGGCGGGTCTGGACAGCGCATGCGCATTCGTCAAAGAACTGGGCTTGGGGGGCGGAGAGCTCCTTTTTGTCGCGACGAAACGCCAGGCTATGGGCGTCGTCAAAGAAGAAGCGGTACGCGTGGGCGTCCCACATCTCGTCCAACGCTGGATCGGCGGATTCCTGACCAACTGGGAAGAAATCAAAAAAAATATTGTCAAAATCATCAACCTCGAAGCAGACCACGCGACCGGCAAATGGAAAGGCATGCCCAAACACGAACAGAGTAAACTCCTCCGGTACATAGAACGGCTGAAGATATTATATGGGGGCGTCCTGACCATTAAAGAAAAACCCAACGCTCTTTTTGTCGTTGATGTGAGGCGCGAATACGCAGCCGTTGCCGAGGCGAAGCGTATGGAAATTCCCATCATAGCTATTGTTGACACCAATTCCGACCCGACAGGTATTGACTATGTGATTCCGGCTAACGACGACGCGGTAGGGTCGATCCAAGCCATCACCCGCGCAATTGCGGGCGCATATCTTGAAGGAAAAGAGATGAAACAGAAAGAAACGCCAATTCTGGTACCTGGAGAAGCGGCAGCTCCTGCCGAAAAACCGGCAGAAGCACCCAAGAAAAAAAAGGGAAGACCGAAAAAAACGGTTTAGGCTGTCATTGCGAGACCGTTCTTACGGCGAAGCAATCCCTATTTAGAGATTGCCACGTCGCTAGCGCTCCTCGCAATGACAAGTATTAATACTATGAACATCTCTCTTGACACCCTCAAAAAACTCCGCTCCGAAACATCCGCAGGTGTCTTCGACTGCCGGCAGGCTCTGGAAGACGCAAAGGGCGACTATAAAAAAGCCAAAAAGCTTCTCATGGAACGGGCCTCAGAGAAAGCCGCAAAGAAAGAGGGGAAAGAAACCTCCCAGGGTATCATCGAAGCGTACGTTCATCAAGGAAAAGTCGGTGTCCTCGTTTTGGTTCAATGCGAGACGGACTTCGTCGCCCGTACCGATGAGTTTAAGATTCTTGCCCACGAAGTTGCTCTCCAAGTCTGCTCAATGAATCCGAAAAACGTGGACGAACTTCTCAAGGAGTCCTATATCCGTGACCCGAAACTCACGATTGCCGATCTCGTCAAACAAACCGTGGCCAAGGTGGGGGAGAATATCACCGTCACCCGATTTACAAGACTTGCATTATCGTGATACGATATCAATTGAATGATCGACACCATCCTCAACCAAACCCGTGACCGGATGAAAAAAGCCATTGAGGTCACCCAAACAGATCTTTCCTCCATCCGTTCCGGCCGCGCCACTTCAGCACTCGTCGATCACATCATCATTCCGGCATATGAAGGCAGCCAAAGGCTGAGAATTATGGAACTTGCCACCATTTCGACGATGGACGCCAAAACGATCGTCATTGCACCATACGACCCCTCGATCATCCGGGAGATTGAAAAGGGGATCATGGAAACCAAAAACGGACTTACGCCGGTGATTGACGGCGACATCATACGGATCACAATTCCCCCGCTGTCGGAAGAACGGAGACTTGAATATCTGAAGCTCGCCAACGCTAAAATCGAAGGCGGCAGGATCATGGTCCGCCAGGTCCGCCAGGATGCCATGCAACAAGCGAAAAAACTTCAGGAGGAGGGGAAAATATCCGAAGATGATCAGACACACACGGAAAAAAAGATTCAGGAACTCACCGACGAAATGGTCGCCGACCTGGACGGCCTACTTGAGCGAAAAGAAATGGAATTGATGCAAGTATAGATTATGTTTCTCACTGCCCTTGTTTTTTTCGCCATCCTAAGCATTCTCGTCCTCATCCATGAATTTGGGCACTACGCCGTGGCCCGTTTGATCGGCGTCCACGTAGAAGAGTTTGGACTGGGACTTCCACCCAGGGTAATCGGGAAAAAAATAGGTAATACGATTTACTCGCTCAACTGGCTCCCCATCGGAGGATTTGTAAGATTGGCAGGGGAGGACGAGGTAGATCGTCCTAAGTCCAAAGTCCTAAGTCCTAAGTCAAAAATGTATTTTTGGGCTCGGAGTAAAAAGGAACGTGCCGCGATATTGGTCGCCGGGGTGACCATGAACTTTCTCCTGGCCGTCGGTCTCACCGGATATCTTCTCTCCCAAGGAGTCCTTGAACCCAGCGGCCGCGTACGAATCGAAAAAATCCAACCCGGAAGTCCGGCAGAAACCATAGGACTTTTGGAGGGAGACAGTATCACGTTTATTGAGCAGAAGCAGGTTACTATTCCCCGCGACCTGATTGACACCACGCGCGCGCATTTGGGTGAAAACGTAACCCTCACGATTGTTCGTGACAAGAATGAAACGCAAATGACCGTCATACCGAGGAAAAACCCTCCCGCAGGGCAAGGGCCGCTTGGCGTAGTCATAACGGACCTCGAACTGCGGACCTATTCCTTGCTCGAAATTCCCGGAGAGGCTATCCGGATCAACATTGTTCGTGCCAAAGATATGTTTGCGGGCATCATCGGCACACTCTGGCGTTTGGCAACTCTTAAGGCTCCCTCTAGTGATGTTGCCGGTCCCATCGGGATTGCCCGCGTCACCGGGGAGGCCGTCAAATTTGGATGGAAAGCAGTTATCGAATTTATGAGTATTCTTTCTCTCAACCTGGCGGTTCTCAATATCCTGCCGATCCCGGCCCTTGACGGCGGGAGGCTCGCATTCGTATTTTTAGAAAAGCTCATCGGCCGCAAACTTCGTCCAGCATTTGAGCATTCCGCGCACCAGATGGGCATGATCATTCTTCTCGGACTCATTCTCCTCGTGTCGATCAATGATATACTACGTTTGACAAAAGGGCTCTGATATGCGACTCATTCTCGATAAAATCCTCTGGGGTGCACTCATTGTCCTTTTTGGTCCAACCGTCATGATCGTTGCCTCCTGGAACGCACTCCCGGGGGACAATCTTTACGGCATGAAGCTCGCGCTGGAAAAAACCGCTCTTGCAATCGCAAGTCCATCCTACGCCACGACGGGTAGTCTCCAGATCAAGTACACAGAACGGCGTTTCGCCGAGGCCAAACAACTTATGGCATCCAAACAATCCATTCAAGGCTTGCCTTATCTGGATCAACAAATCGCCCAAACAAAAAAATCCATAGAACGCGCACCAAACAAAGAAGCACAGGTTGCGCTTGCGAAACAATATATCAATGCCTTAACCACCGTTTCTACTGATCTTGAAGTTCAAAAACAATCGATAACTCAGCAAGTAGCGACTCCCACTCTTAACCCTACCCCAACTCCTCCTGCGGAGCAGGATCTGGCTTCGCCAGACACACCGCGGCCAACCGTACCACAAATACCGGCCACGGGTACACGGGGAGTGCCAACGCCAATTCCTACCCCAACCGCAACCCCTCATCCAACACCTCCTGCGAAGCAGGATCTGGCTTCGCCAGACACACCCATCCAAATAGCCCAAGTATCAACCACCGCTCCCATTAGCACCCAGCAGGCAGTCGCCGCTCTTCAAATCGATCAAACCCAGCAGAATGTGAGTCAAACTATCGCTGATCTCCAAACGTTGGTAGATAACGATGACCGCGAGGAAAAAGGCAACCGCCGTGAGCAAAAAGAGGATAAAGGACGAAAAGAGGACAACGATAAAAAGAAAAACGATGAAGATAAACGCTAGTTTGTCCACCTGCCAGGTGGATTAGCTTGACACCTCTCCTTTTTACCTCTAAACTAATTACATGCCGTCAAACAGAAATGTCGTTTTGGCCACAAAAGAAATTTATCATATCTTTAATAGAGGTGTAGAACACCGCGAGATTTTTACTGATAAACGGGAATACCGACGAGCTCTGGACACTATTAGCTACTATCGTTTCTTGGAGCCTCCTATTCGTTATTCTAAATACATTATTCTGGATAAAAAAAGGCGCATTCAATTACTCAACGCTCTTTTAACCAGCCAACTCCAGGTAGACGTTCTGGCTTTCTGCCTCATGCCCAACCATTTTCACCTTTTACTCAAGCAAGCCACCAATACAGGAATTTCCCGCTTTGTCTCCAAATTTTGTGACAGTTACAGTAAATATTTCAATATCAAACATGATCGGGTCGGGCCTTTATTCCAAGGTCCATTTAAGGCCGTACGGGTAGAATCCGAAAAACAACTTATCCATCTTTCCCGCTATATTCACCTGAATCCGATCGCATCGTTTTTAATCAAGGAATCCGAACTGGATTCATACCCTTGGTCATCCCTGCCTGAATACTTAGCTCCTCTTGGAAACACATTATCCAACCCCAGATTTATTGGCGAATTATTTAAATCCCCGAGCAAATATAGAGATTTTGTGCATAACCACATTGACTACGCTCAAAAATTGGAACATATAAAACACCTGGCATTTGACGCAGAAGAATAGGTGCCAACGTAGTCCACCTGCCAGGTGGACTATTTAATTATTGACCGGAGCGATAGCAATGTGGTATAAATAAGTTTACAATACTATAAATGCGTCTGAGTTCGGTTTCCGGCCGGACGAATCGCAGTCCCGCCCAAAATCATTCGCCACGGCGAATGAAAAGCGGGAACGGAAGCACAACCGTAAAAACAGTGCACGTGTGTCACCCCGCTTAGCGGGATAGAGCACGAATGAGTCCGCCAGATGGCGGGAAAGTAAGGTGGTACCACGGTTACGACCGTCCTTGCAAGTCTCGAAATTATCGGGATTTGCACGGGCGGTTTTTTTATTGTCAAAAAATATCTATGAATACAGCTATTGAATTATGTATCGTTGGGGCAAGCGGCACTATGGGAGAAGCATTTACCAAGCGTGCGCAAGACGTAGGACTTGAAGGAGTCTATCGGTTAACGCGCAATGACGGAAATTATAGCGAAGCAATACAGCTCGGCTCGGTATTTCTCCTTTGCATGAAACAAAGGGAAGTCCTTGCCTGGCTCTCGCAATATGGACAACAGTTGGCAACAGAAAATATAGTGATATCGCTTGCTGCTTTATTAGGTGTTGGTTTATTAGAGCGCGTTATGGCAAACGAGGATGTTCGTATCTGTCGAATTATGACGACCACGGGCATTGCCTTCGGTTCAGAAACCATTGCCTGGACTGACGATGGAAAACTTACCGATGAACAAATGGCATGGACAGGGAGTAAACTCTCCAGACTCGGAAACGTAGAATATTTGGGGGCGCGCAATGATGAAGGCATTGATCAGTACACCTTTCGCGCATGTGTACCCGGATGGATTGCTGATGTATGCAATACCCAACTAGAAAGTCTCGAAGAAGTATTTGGGTTTTCAAATAACGATGCCCAAGATGCGGTCGATCGAGCACTTGACGTTATTGTTGAACAACGTAAGAATGCCCTTGGGTATGGTGAAATTCGTGATAAAGTTATGTCAAAGGGCGGCATAACGGAAGCAGGTGTTTCTGCACGAGCACATGATCTGGACGCCGCATTGAGAACCGGCAGCCTTGCGGCAAGAGATAGGGCATCGTCACTGGTAAAAAACTTGCTACAAGATCTTGACCTTAAAATTTGAATGTTTTTCTGGTACAGTGAAAGGAGGTAATCGATATATGGCAACGTATGAGGATTTTCAAAAACTAGACATGCGTGTTGGGAAAATAATCGCGGTTGATGATTTTCCCGAGGCACGAAAACCGGCGTACAAGTTGACGATTGATTTCGGTCCGGAAATTGGTGTCAAGCGTTCGAGTGTACAGATAACCAATTACAAAAAAGAAGAACTGCTCGGGAGGCAAGTGATTTGCGTCGTGAATTTTCCCATCAAGCAAATCGGGCCATTTTTTTCAGAAGTACTTACGTTGGGGGCAGAGCGAGAAGAAGGCGGCTACGAGCTCTTGCGTCCGGACCCTGATGCGAAACTCGGAAAAAGGATATACTAGAAGGTATCAATACCTATGGCAACATTTGAAAAAAAAGAACTCAAGAAAAAATCCGAAAATCTGTCGGACTGGTATACGGACGTCATACTCAAAGCGGAAATTGCCGACTATGCGCCGGTGAAAGGGTGCATGG
>JBBTUC010000011.1:0-2703 GCA_038078675.1 Patescibacteria group bacterium | reverse complement strand
TGGTCGAATTATAGCTTTGATGAATTGTAATGCTATGCGTATGCGCGATCACGTCCGTATAGGTGTGGGTGTGGCTTGGGCCGGTGTGAGTGTGACTTGGGCCGGTGTGGGTATGGGTGCGGTCTTCAAGATTAGTGAGCGCTGTCCCGACGGTGCCGGCGAGAGTGCCTGCGGCGGGGAGACCGACGACTGTTCTCCCCCTGGCTCCCGTCACCTCGTTGTAGCCCGTCGGGCAGGAAGTGCCGTTGTAGAATACGATTGACCCTTGGGCCAGTCCTGCGCTTGACGTGGCAGAAGTCGTCTGGGTCGTGCCGTCAGCAAACTTAATGGCGTTTTCTACAATGAGGTTTCCGGCACCGGCCGGAGCAGTCACCGTACAGGGGTCTGCAGTACAGACATGGAGGTTTTGTCCGAGGATTTTAACCGGTACTCCGGCGGCATATGCATCAAAGCCTAACTGCTGACGGAACCAGGCCATGGGATCTACTTGTTTTAAGACTGCATTGGCTCCCCGGATGATCCGTCCTCCGTTTTGGATCATGATGGCTTTGCCCGGAGACCAAGTCATGGTTACTCCCGGAGACACCGTGACGTCTGCACCACTTACCACCATGTCTCCATTGGCAATACCACTATAGTACGACGTTCCTCCTTCGGTAAACGGAGCTCCGTCAATGACGCAGGCAGTGTTTAAGGTATTCGTCGCATTGTCAGAAAGACCACAGGAGACGGCATAAGCTGAATACGGAAGCAATAGGAACAATCCAATCAATAACAGGACTTTCGCACCAACGTCATTGCGAGACCGTTCTGACGGCGCGGCAATCTCGTCATTGTATGAGATTGCGGAGCCTGTCCCGAACTGTCATGAGAGATTGCTTCGCCAGGTACAGTCCTGTACTTGGCTTCGCTTCGCTCGCAATGACAGTGAGGGATCTCCTCGCAATGACAAACTAAACGTATAAGCGTTGCATAAGTCCTGCAATAAACAACTTTTTATTTTCATACTCCTCTGATTACTGTCTCACGAATAAACCAAATTGCAATACGTCCCGCTTCACGGGATTCCGCGGGAGATATACGGGGCGTTGGTTCCGGCGACGGAACCGGAATTAGTTTTTCGTTCCGGAGAATCGGCTTGCGTTGAGGATAGTGAGTCCCACGAGCTTCTTATTCTTTTTCCTTCTGATGATGCCGTCACTCCCTTGCTCGGCGTCATCAGCCTTTTGCGGCGCGCCAAAGCTGATGTAGAGCACATCCGCTTCCTGGTCATAGTCGACCAAGAGCTTCGAATTTCCGGCTTGAGCTAACCGGACGAGGTCGGCAATTGCTGGGGTCGCTGAGTTTATGATAGTTTGTTCCATAGCATTTTCCGTTTGAGAAGCCATCGGAAATCTGTGGTCACGTATGCTGTGAGCACAAATCCGTCGGTTGCATCAGTCTCTTTATATACTACCACGATCCAGTCTTTTTTGCGAACACGTTTACGAACCGCCAGAAATTCTCCGGCATCGCCCGAGAGCACCATATCCGGCTTTTTTATGACGGCAAGAATTGTGGAAAAGTCCATCGGGTCAATCTCTTTATGTGAGGACGTGATGTGGAGCCAACGTTCGTCTGTAAGCCGTATCGTGACGCCGTTTTTAGAGCGAGTGCTCCCGATATTCATGCGCGTATCATACCACGGATTTAATTCTTCTGACACGCCTGCCTGCCGGCAGGCAGGCCGTGAGCTGTCCCGATGCTGTTCCCGATTTAATCGGGATTACAGCATCGTGGATCCCGCTTCGCGGGAGATTTACGGGGCGTTGGTGCCGGCGATCAGAGGATGTTCAAAGCTATGTAACCTGGAGGGTTGCTATTCAGCGCGAAGGACTATCTTTTTTTTTGAAGTCCACAGAACCAAACTGACGAAAAGAAGAGTAGCGATTATCAGAAGGCTATACGAGACATTAATACTGGTAAAAAAATTCTGCGCATTCATATTGATTTACTTTTTTCTGATAACCAAAGAGTTATCAATAACCCCAATATACCAAAGGGACCATTGATAGTCAATAACTGCGCCTATATTCTAATCTTTTTTTAAGCAGATTCTCGCGGTAACCGCCTTCTTCGGTATGTTTTTTCTCCACAGCTCTGATCTGTTGATCTAGCAGGTATCCACAGCGGATGAGCATATCCAGTTCATAATTTGCTATTTCTTCTAATCCTTCTAATCCATCTTTTCCCTTTACTTTCATCTGTTCCCGAACCCAGAGGGAAATAGAGGGAAAGGAGAGGGAAGGAGAGGGAGAAGACTCAAAAATGTGTCGGAGTTTGGCCAGCCGAGGGTCGTCTTTGCTCCATCGGGATAGTCCCAGGCGTCGCAAAATATCTTCAAAGTCTTCTCTTGCTTCCATGCCAGAGGCCTTAGCCACATCGTATAACTTGAGTTTGGAAGACAGACTCCTTTCGGAAGATCCCTCCACGATGTTTTGTTTGAGTGAGCGTAAGGCTTGTTTGATCTGGTCGCGTTGGCGACCGTCTTCGTACTTGGTATAGTAGAGAGGCACAAATTCCCATCCTAGGTCGAAAGCAATTTGGGCGAGATTATAAGAAAGTAGTGATTTGTATCCCGGTTCAGCCATTCCTTTATTCTACTCCTTCTCTTCCCTCTATTTCCTTTCGGACTCAGTTTACTAGTCTTTCTTACACCAGAGG
>JBBTUC010000010.1:0-7090 GCA_038078675.1 Patescibacteria group bacterium | reverse complement strand
TCATCAATCCTCTGGCGATGGTGGACCAGTACGGAGCCGATGCTCTCCGTATGGCCCTCGTGTTCGGTACTGGTGCCGGAAGCGATCAATCTCTCTCGGAAGATAAAATCCGCGGGATGAGAAACTTTGCCAACAAGCTCTGGAATATCGGTCGGTTCATAGAAATGAGTCCTCAGTCCTCAGTCCTCAGTCCTCAGTCTATACAACTTTATGATGAAGCAATGCATAAACAGCTCAAAAATCCCAACGATAAACGGATTATTTCAGAAGTAAATATGCTTACTTCGGGCGTCACGAAAGACATTGAACGCTATCGCTTCTCTGATGCTGCTCAAAAAATCTACGACTTCTCCTGGCATACGCTTGCCGACCTCCATCTCGAAAAAAATAAAGATCGGTTTAAAGAGGGAGACCCACAAGCGCTCGCTGTTCTCCGACACGTATTCCTAACCATACTCAAGCTCCTCCATCCCTTTATGCCGTTTTTGACAGAGGAAATCTGGGGAAAGCTCCCGAGGAAACACTCTACCCCTCTCATCATCTCGTCGTGGCCAGGTCTGTCATCCCCGACCTGATCGGGGATCCAGCGTTCGTTTTGCCTGGATTCCCGCCTTCGCGGGAATGACAAAAAAAGGGGCATACTCTTCTTACGGCGTGGGGCTTACGGGAGCCGATCTTGTTGGAACGAGCGTAGGCGTAAGCGTTATCTGTGGAAAGCGCGCCACAGTAAGAGATGCAACGATTTTATCAAATATCACATCGTCTTTAAAAAATTCTGCACTGACCCCCGACGGGGTGAAGTGATTCATCTCAAGACTCTCATCCTCATCAATCTCAACCATTAAGCCCCGCATCTGGGAGAATGTATAACCCCCAACCGTCGTCCCGCTGAAAAGTCCTGAATATTCGAGTGCTTTTCTCCCACCCGTAAGGGTGAATTGTTTTGTAGAAAAAGATTTGCCCGATGAATCCGTAACGACGATATTTCCCCGAGCGTCAACCAACAACTGGCCTTTCCCGCGCGGCGCAACCGTGAATCGTGAGCCATTAGGGAGATACGTCCCTTGGGACGCGCAACTCCCACCGTCGCAAATGGGAGCTAAGATATCCGGCGGTAGCTTAAAGCTTATCCCGACAACCGCGGCTTTCGTGATCCCGCTTATCACCTGATATGTTTTCCACCCGGCATAAGGATCTGCGATTGCCGCCGTGGGCGACGCGGTAGGAGAAAGAAACGCATTGATATATGGAGATGGCGCTCTCGTTGGCGTAGGATTGGTCACTGTTGGTTGAGAAGTATTCTCCGAACGTGTAGCTAAGAATTGTCGTAAAAAAACACTTAATCCAACACCTACACCAAAAAGAGTAATAAAAAGAAGGATTATTCCGAGGTTGGCGCCGAACGAACCGTGTGATTGTTTCGGCTCGACTGGAAGCGCAACTTTTTCTTCAACGACTGGCTCAATGACCGGCGTTTCTTCATAGGTCAACCCGTGTGCCGAGGCTGGGGGAGATTCTTGAGACATGTCGACGGGTGATTGATCCATACGTTTATTGTGGCATCAGTACTTATCTTATGTCAACGACTGCCCGACACGTTTGATGAGGCATACGGTCATATTATCCGTAGTGCCTTGATCCTGAGCACAGTTGAGCATGGTTACTGCGGTACTTGCCAGTTCGGTTGCGCTTTGTTCTATTTGCTCAAGAAGCGTCATGCATTTGGTAGTATCCATGGCGCTCGCCACTCCGTCAGTTACGAGGATCATGGAGTCACCTGCCAAAAAATCTCCTGAAACTATCGACGGATCCATCCCGTATCGAGTCACGCCCACAACCTTTGTGAGTTTTCCTTCGTTGTCTTTATCATCGTGGGTTATCTTCGTTATCTCTCCATTATGAAAAAGAAACGCGGCGCTATCGCCGACATTACCAATATAAAACCTGCGATCGCTAATAATGCAAACGAGCATCGTCGTACCCATACCCCCCTCAAATCCGGGTTCTCGCTGCTTCTGCCAGAGCGTGATATTTGTAGAGCGAAAAATACGCTTAAGAAAAAGTTTTTTGTCCAACCAATATGTCCTTCTCTGTCGAACGTGCCGGTACGCCCAAATGGCTGTATCTCCGGCGAGCTCTGAGGCAACCTCGCCATGCGGCATGCCGCCGACGCCATCGGTAACGACAAAACACTCATCGTTGAAATTGACGAAGTAATCTTCCTGTTTCTCCCTCGTTCCCTGAAGTTGACTAGCGGCAAAGATTATGGAATCTTGGGGTGGGCGCTGGTGTAAAAACAATGAGTCTCTCATAACACGAACATTAGTTCCGTGTTATTGTACTGCTTCTTTGTAGCATCGTTCAACTTCTGCCCAGTTGACGACATTCCACCATGCCTTGATGTAATCGGCACGGAGGTTCTGGTATTTGAGATAGTGGGCATGTTCCCAAACGTCAAGACCCAAAATCGGTGCTTTACCATCCATCAACGGATTATCCTGATTAGGAGTATCCATGATACTAAGCTTTCCACTATCTACGACCAGCCACACCCAACCACTTCCAAATCTCCCCATGGCTGCCGCGCTAAACTGCTCCTGAAATTTTATAAAATCTCCAAATGAAGCATTAATATCCTTGGCGAGCACTCCTGCTGGCACCCGTACTACTCCTTTCGGATTTCCGGACATCACTGTCCAAAACAAACTGTGATTATAATGCCCGCCGCCATTATTGCGCACCTTTGTTCGAACCACTTCAGGGACACTTGCTAAATTCTTCATCAGTTCCTCAATCGGCATGGACAGAAGTGCCTCCTGCCCCGCAAGCGCATCGTTGACGTTTTTGACATACGCCGCGTGGTGCTTGTCATGATGAATCTGCATCGTGCGTTCATCTATATACGGTTCCAACGCATTATATGAATAGGGAAGTTCAGAAAGTGTATACATAGTTGTAGTTTACCATACGTTATATAATGGATGCTATGACAAAACGTATCCGCTATCTATTTTGGCTCTTACCGCTTGGGCTTGTTCTCATGTCGTATCTTCTTATCCTCAAAGATCTCCCTTCACCTGCCAAGCTCGGCAACTACGACGTGCCGATTGCCACAAAAGTGTACGATAGAAACGAGACGCTTCTCTTTGACATCTTCGCCGAAGAGAATAGGACGCCGGTTCCACTATCGGATATTCCAAAATACGTTCAACAAGCTACAATTGCTATAGAAGACAAAGATTTTTACCGTCACGGGGGGATAAGTCCTATTGGTGGCATGGTACGCGCCTTCTACGCCACCGTCACCGGAAGCCCGCTCCAGGGAGGATCAACCATTACCCAGCAGCTCGTAAAATCCGCGCTCCTCACCCCTGAGCGCACCATCACGAGAAAAGTTCGTGAAATCATCCTTGCCTTCTTGGTCGAGATTCTCTACCCCAAAGATAAAATTCTCGAAATGTATCTCAATCAAGTGCCCTATGGCGGCACCGCATGGGGTATCGAAACCGCATCGGAAAAATATTTCGGAAAAACAGTCAAAGATTTAACGCTTGCCCAAGCATCTCTCCTTTCTGCTCTCCCCCAGGCGCCGACCTTGTATTCCCCGTTTGGAGCCCACCCGGAGCTTGCCAAATCCCGTCAAAAAGAGGTGCTCCGCCGAATGACCCAGGATGGGTACATCACCCAACAACAAGCCGATGCTGCGTTTGCCGAGGAGCTCTCCTACAAAAACGCGCCGAATATAAAAGCACCGCATTTTGTCATGTATGTCAAACAGGAGCTTGCCAATCAATTCGGTGAGGCGTTGGTCGAACGCGGGGGCTTAAAAATCACGACGACCCTTGATCTTGATCTCCAGGAGTACACCCAAGCGACGGTTGCAAGCGAGATTAAAGCACTCGCGCGACTTCGCGTCACAAACGGAGCGGCGCTCATCACGCGCCCGGCAACCGGAGAAATCCTTGCAATGGTTGGATCTACAAACTACTTTGCCAGTCCCTCAGGAAACTTTAATGTCACAACTGCTCTCCGGCAGCCGGGTTCATCGATCAAGCCTATTAACTATGCGATAGGGTTAGATAAACACATTGTCACGCCGGCAACGATGTTTTTGGATATACCGACATGCTTTGCCAATAATAATCAACCCAATTACTGTCCCAGAAATTATGACGGTAAATTTCATGGGCCCGTACAACTTCGTATGGCGCTCGGAAATTCTTACAACATTCCGGCCGTCAAAATGCTCTATCTCAATACGCTCCGCGATATGGTAGCCTCCGCAAGCGCGTTTGGACTGGATACACTCACCGATCCCGACCGCTATGGGCTGTCCCTCACTCTTGGCGGCGGAGAGGTGCGTATGACGGACATGGTGGAAAGCTTTGGCGTATTTGCCAACAGTGGCATCCGCAAAGACCTCGTCTCAATCCTCAAAGTCACGGATAAAAACGGCAACGTGCTCTTTGAATACAAAGACCCAAATCTTCACAAAGAAATTCCTTCACAACTTTTTCTCCAGGGTGTACGCGTGGTCAGCCCGGAAACTGCGTTTCTCATCTCCCATATACTTCTTGATAACAATGCCCGCCAGGACGCCTTCGGACCCACGTCCAGCCTTTTTATTCCGGGCCACGCCGTATCGGTCAAAACCGGTACCACCGATGACCTTCGGGACAACTGGACCATAGGATATACACCGCAATATGTAGTCGCGACCTGGGTAGGCAATAACGACAACAGCCAGATGAATTCGGCACTCGTATCCGGTGTCACCGGGGCTGCTCCTATCTGGAACAAAATTATGAAAAAGGTCCTCGCGGGCAAACCTGATGTATGGCCGAAGCAGCCGGACGGCATCGTTGGAGCCCAAATATGCGTAATTACGGGGCTTCAGCCGCCGAACCCCGACGGTGATGACAAGGGGTGTGCAACCCGCTTTGAATATTTCATTAAGGGAACAGTGCCTACCCAACGGGAAAATATGAAACAACAGGTATTGATTGATAAGACAACCAGTGATCTGGCGCTCCCCAATCAAACGGAAAACGTCGAGATGCAGGAACACCAAGTTGTATCAGACGGGATATCCTCCTACTGCCTGGACTGCCCGCACCCCGATGACAAGGCCGTAATTATCAAATAAACAAATCTACAAATATACAAATTAATGGATGAAAAAGTTTAAAAGGTTCAATCATTTTAACATTACATCATTCATTTACAAATTTGCTTATTTGTCGGATTTGTAAATTTTCCTTCTTGTTTTGAGCCCATAGGATGTGATATAACGCCTGAACGATGCCACCACGAGCCAAAAAACACATAAAACCAGAAATAATCCCGTCCCGTATGGTTGTTTTTTTCTTATACCTCGCGTATATTCTCATGGCGTTGGGTGATGGCGTACGCGTGGCAGTTCGATGGATTATCAGAGGATTGATTATATCCTATAAAAAAATTTTGACGCTCCTCCATACAGTTAAATCTTCTCTCGCTGCCGTATGGATGAATATTCGAGTTGGTATAAGTGTCCGTCGACTCTCCCTCTCTCGCCTACGAATTTCTCTCCCATCTTTTCCAAGTATTCCTATCCCCTCCCTCCCTCATCGCCGTCACGGGAGACCACGCCAGTTCAACCTCCACCCAATTATTGCATTCTTCTTGGGATCAGTGGCAACCCTCCTCTTTTTCGTCATACCACTCGTTGCCTTCATTTGGCTCCAAGCGCTTCCTAACCCGACACTTCTTGCCGTCCGGGATATTGATGTGGCGACAAAAGTTTTTGACCGAAACGGAGCACTCCTTTATGAAATCTATGCAGACCAAAACCGTACCCCTTTACCGCTTACCGATATCCCCAAGGATGTTGTTCGCGCAACCATCGCGATTGAAGATCAAAGCTTTTACACCCATCAAGGGTTTTCCATCCGCGGTATAGCCCGGGCGGTTCGCGAAACGCTCGTTTCCGGAAAAATACAAGGGGGGTCAACAATAACCCAACAGCTCGTCAAGTCTGCGCTTTTGACTCCCGAGGTCACGATTACCCGAAAAATCAAAGAAATTATTCTTGCTTTCTGGGCAGAAAGAATGTATTCCAAGGATCAAATCTTAGAAATGTACCTCAACCAAGTCCCGTATGGGGGCACGGCATGGGGTATAGAATCGGCAAGCCAAACATATTTTGGCCAATCCGCCAGAACCCTCACCCTTGCCCAAGCCGCGCTTCTTGCCGGCCTTCCGGCTGCTCCCAGCGATTATTCTCCGTTTGGAAACCATGTCGATCGCGCATTTACCCGCCAGGCGGAAGTGCTCCGCCGGATGGTGGAAGATCGCTACATAACAGAATCACAGATGCGCGACGCGCTTACGCAACAAATTCACTTTACACAGCCGCGTATAGGGATCCGGGCACCACACTTTGTGATGTACATCAAAGAACTCCTTGAGCGGAGGTATGGTCCCAGACTTGTCGAGCGCGGGGGGTTACGGATAAAAACGTCACTCGATCTTTCCATGCAGGAACGGGTCGAAGACATCGTTTCAAATCAGATTTCGCGCCTCGCTTCGCTTCGGGTTGGTAACGGAGCAGCTCTGGTAACCGACCCCCAAACCGGTGGCATCCTCGCTATGGTCGGAAGCCGCGACTATTTTGACTCAACTCGCGAAGGCAATGTCAATGTAACGGTTGCTCTGCGTCAACCGGGGTCATCAATTAAGGTCGTCACGTATGCTGCGGCTCTGGAAAAAGGACTAACCGCGGCCTCGATTCTGGATGACAGCCCGGTTTCTTATTCACAAATCGGGAGCCCCATCTATACGCCGGTCAATTATGATGGTAAGTTCCACGGCTTCGTACCCTTGCGGTATGCACTGGGTAATTCCTACAATATTCCGGCAGTCAAGACTATCGCAAGTATTGGCGTTCCGGCAGTGATTGAAAAGGGCAGGACAATGGGGATCACATCATGGATTGATGAAAGCCGCTATGGCTTGGCTCTCACCTTGGGTGGCGGTGAGGTAACGATGCTTGATATGGCGTCTGTCTTTGGCACGCTTGCAAATCTTGGGACAAAAACTGCGTTAATGC
>JBBTUC010000009.1:0-4120 GCA_038078675.1 Patescibacteria group bacterium | reverse complement strand
CGGCAATAATTCAATTCCTCCTTGCTTTCCCTCTTGTTATCCTCTACTCTCCCAGTATAGGGCTAGACACGCGCCCTTTTTTTGATGGCAACTTAACGAACAAATTCCCATTTGTGAGTTTAGGTGCCGATCAATCCACCAGCAATCGCAGCACGAGACGTGAACGAATAGTTCTGAAAAGTCGAGTGCTAAGATGCGGTGGATAGTGGTATTACTCATCACTATTTCCGGCGCAGAAAAGGAGTTTATATGTGTGTAGAAACGAAATCCCCGTATACCGCCAAGAACGAACTAGACGCGGCTGCTGCAATTCGTGAAGGCGGTGTTTTAATTGCCGTTACCCCGGAGGATTACCATGCATGGAGAGAAACAGTAGAAGCTGCAGAATTAAAGCCAGGGAGAGACGCCGTTCCTGTCAAGCCTGTCCTCGATGAATAATAAATATCACAACCAGATGAAGAAGCAGTTCTCACTGATACAAAAATAACGTAGAAATATTCTATGTCTAAAATACCAAGTAATTATTCAACTATCACTTATCGAGCAGGACTTCCCGTTGCATTTGATGAGGTCCCAGTTGTTCCCGTTCAGGGCTGTCCAGTAAAAGATGGGGGGAGTGCGTGTTGTCGCAACTGCCCTGGGGATTGGGACGGAACCCCTACTACTATCGCACTGACCCGCGCGCTTAATAATGGCGTTGTTGTTGATCTATCAAAAATTGCATGCCAACCGATAATAGATAGAATAGAATCGGCTTTGCCAGAAATACATGCTTTACAATCTGTCCTCTTGTTTTCTGCCTCAGTAGGATCAGTTGAATAATCCAGATACTTGTCAAATAATAAAATGTAAGAGTAACATAGCCTATGGCCCCTGTTGACCTCAAAAAGGATCGCGATTTTCTCCACCAGGAATTCCTTCGCGACGCGAAAGTCATTGATCTTGAACGCGGCTACATCTCCGCATCCTCGTTTAACCTGCGGATGAAGCCGGCGATCTTAGCTGCTGCAGCGCGCCTCATCGCCCATGAGTATCAAGATGACGAGGTCAATACTATCCACGGCATCCCCCACTCCGGCAATTATTTAGCAACTGCAGTCGCGTTAGCCATGGGCAATGATATTCGCATCCACAGTTCACGAAAAGACCAAAATGTTCCCACCACCTGGAAAGACATCTTCCGCGAAGAAGTGCGCTCCTTCACCACAAGTAACAGCGGCATGACGATGTTTTCCGGCATCAACCTTTCCTTTGTAAAGAAAGGAGATCGCGTGCTCATTATCGACGACGTCTGTGCAACAGGCGAAACCGGCTCAACAATCGTGAATGGCCTCCAACAACGCGGCGTTACGGTCGTCGGCTTTGCGGTACTTTTTGACAAAGTCTTTCAAGGCGGGCTCAACGAAATAGCGGCGCTGGGCGTAAAAACATTCTCCTGCATCCGCATCGCATCGATTGATAAGGGTGATACAATTACTCTGCTATGATCCTCATCATTGACTTCGGCTCGCAGACGGCGCACTTGATCGGCCGGAGAATCCGGTCTCTTGGTGTCCCCGTCGAGTATTCCGACCCGGAAGACGCGCTCAATGTCATAAAAACCAAACAACCTAAGGGCATCATTTTATCCGGTGGACCCAATGATATTAGTCATGATGCATCTCTTTCTGTAGATAAACACATATTTTCGCTCTGTCTGCCAATGTTAGGAATTTGCTACGGCTGGCAGCTCATCGCGCACCTCTTGGGTGGCACCGTAAAGCATTCGAAAAAAGAATATGGACCTGAAGAAATCATTTTTGATAAACAAATGAGTATTTTTACTCTTCCGGAAAAAAAATTTTCTGTCATTATGTCCCATGGCGATACGGTAACGAAATTACCAAATGGATTTACGGCAGTTGGGTCAACGAAACAAGTACGTTTCGCAGCCGTCATCAATGAAGCAAAAAGACTCTTCGGCGTCCAATTTCATCCCGAAGCCGATCACACCGAACACGGGATCGAGATTCTCAAAAATTTCGCAGTGGACATCTGCGATGAAACCCTCTCCCCTCTGGTCATTGATCCCAATGCTATTATTCACTCTATAAAAAAAACCGTCGGCGCGAGCAAAGTCATTTGTGCTGTGTCGGGAGGCGTCGATAGCACCGTTACCGCGTTTCTCATCGGTAAGGCAATCGGGAACAACTTGATTCCGGTGTATGTCGAGAGCGGCCTCATGCGGGATGGCACGGACGCGCGCGTCAGATACATATTCACGAAACTCATCCATGCCAATCTCATTGTCGTTGATGCACAAAAACAATTTATGGCAGTACTCAAAGGCATCATCGATCCGGAAGTGAAAAGAAAAACCATTGGTAAACTCTACATCGATATCTTTCAGAAACAAGCCATTAAGCACAAAGACGCGTCGTTTCTTGGCCAAGGAACAATCTACTCCGATGTGATTGAGAGTAAAGGCAGTAAACACGCATCCCACATCAAATCCCACCACAACGTGGGCGGGTTGCCGAAAAACATGAAACTCACGCTGCTTGAGCCATTACGAAATTTCTATAAAGATGAGGTAAGAGAAATTGGCAGACTCGTAGAATTACCCGTTGATGTTGTTCAGGAACAAGTTTTTCCGGGTCCGGGATATGCAGTACGTATTCGCGGAGAAGTTACAGCTCAACGACTGGAACAAATAAAGATTGCAGATCATGTGGTAATTGAAGAAATGAAAAAGGCCGGGTTGTACCATAAAACCTATATGTGCTTTGCGATCATGACCGGCACACATTCGACAGCCGTCAAGGGAGATGCACGGGTGTTTGCCGAGGTAGTCGCTATCCGTTCAGTGGATTCTCAGGATGTCATGACGAGTGAATGGACGCGTATCCCGCATGAAGTGCTTCACGTTATGGCATCCCGCATCGTCAATGAAGTCCCCAATATTTCAAGAGTCGTCTACGACATCACCACAAAACCACCCGCGACCATGGAGTGGGAGTAATTGTAAGGTATCTTACTGACAATTATTTTTTTCTGTGTCAGAATAAAAGGACATGGAAGAAAAAGCGGCTCCGGTTCCCCTTCAGAAGAAAAAATCAACCGTACCAATCGTCCTTGGTGTCGCCATTATTGCGGTACTTATCGCAGAAATTATCTGGGCGAAAGGCTACCTGTCGCGACTGTCGGAATCCTCTACCACGACCCCACCCTCATCGGCCGACTCCGCACCCAAGGTGCCACCCACACAGCCGCCGAAGCGGTTGGTCCAAGGCAGACAGACATTTACCGTTTCCTCAACCGATAGAAGCAAGGGGCCACAATTTTCCGAGATTGTCGTCGATCCCTATGACCCGGCGGTAGGAAAAGAACAAACCATGACGATTGCTATTTCCGATACGTTGCCGGTGGCCCGGGTGAGCGTGACAGTTGCCACGGATAAGGGACGGAAAAGCTATCCCATGAAACTCATAAGCGGGGAAGCTACTAAGGGCGTCTGGGAAGCAACGTGGACCGTCGAAGACACGCACGAGGTGACGTATAACGCCTCGTTTATGGCACAAGATAGCACGTATACCGACACCGTAACGCTCACAATGCGATAGAAATTTGCAAGATAAAACATGAAGCAATTCATTTGTCGGATTTGTTTATTTGTCGGATTTGTCGGATTACTGCCTTCCCAGGTGAAAGCCATCTCCTGCGGTCTTTCTGATAATGCAACCAATACATTAAACACTGCCTGTGCCATCGACGGAGCTCCGTTTACTGAAGGAGGAAGTACCTACTATAGCGGTATAGCCAATGGAGACATGGTGGTAAGTGGTGCAGACGTCACGGTATCTCCGGGAGTGACCATGGCGTGGTCACCGGGGAAAGCCATCATGATTCAAACGGGGGACGGATCATCCGGGGAGCGAATGCAGTCTTAAAGCAGGTAGACCCCATGGCCTGGTTCCGTCAGCAATTAGGCTTTGATACCTATGCTGCCGGAGTTCCGGTTAAGATCCTGGGACAAAATCTCCATGTCTGTACGGCAGACCCCTGTACGGTGACTGCTCCGGCCGGAGCCGGAAGCCTTATCGTAGAAAACTCCATTAAGTTTGGGGACGGGACGGCCCAG
>JBBTUC010000008.1:0-8956 GCA_038078675.1 Patescibacteria group bacterium | reverse complement strand
AACTCTAAAAACCCCACGTGCGTCATAAAAGGCAATATCGACCGGACGAGAAAATCATATCATATGCCCGGATGCACGCAGTACCCATTTACGGTGGTTGAGGAAGACGTCGGGGAACAATGGTTTTGCACAGAGAAGGAGGCGCGAGACGCGGGATATACGAAATCGGAACGATGCGGGAACTGATTACCGCTTCGGGCTTTGCTTTCTTGCTCTTGCCTTCCCGGCGCGGCCTGCCTTTCGGCGTTCTTTGGCCCGAGGATCACGCTTCATAAATCCTCGTTTTTTCAGTATCGGCCGGAATTTTTCTTTGTCAACTTTCTCAAGTGCCCGTGAAATGCCGTGAATGACGGCACCCAACTGTCCCGACAGGCCACCGCCTACAACTTTAATGCTGGTTGCAAACCGACCCATCGTGTTGGTCGTCCGGAACGGTTCGAGGTACATCTTTTTATACACTTCACCGGGAAAATAATTCTCTGCAGTTCTCCTGTTTACGACCATTGCTCCTTTGTCTACTTCCACCTCACCAATCTTCACAGATCCTTCTTTGACTACATATAATCGTACGCGTGCGCTGGCTTCACGCCTGCGACCCACGGCTTCGTAGTAAGAAACCACTGATTCCTGAACTTCCGGCTCTTTATCTTTCGTTACAGTTTTATCTTCTGACATATTTGTCTTTATACGGATGATCAGTCTCCGGATATATATAAAGTCTTGTGATCAGTCTGTCCCTCATTTTATTTTTCGGCAGCATTCCGTATACCGCACGGCGAATAATTTCTGTTGGTTTTTCCTGACGAACTTGCCATAATGCTTTGGTCTTGAGCCCCCCAGGATACCCGGAATACCGAGTATACAACTTTTCCGCCTCTTTTTTTCCGGTAACCGCAACGTGAACCGCGTTGACGACGACGACATAATCACCGCAGTCTAAATTTCGGACAAAATATGGCTTTGCTTTCCCCATAAGCGCATGGGCAATCTCTGTCGCGATACGACCAAGCACGCGGTCCTTCACATCAAAAAGATGCCAAGTCCGTACAATCTGCTTTTTTTTTATACTTTGTGTTGCGGTTTTCATTTTGTTTTTTTTGGTCTGCCACGCTTGCCCGCCGTAGCTTTAGCGGTGGCGGGCTTCTTTTTCTCTACAACCGGCACAACTTCTGCTATCACCCGGCTGTCCACAAACTGGAGCATTACCTCTTCTGCGTTGTCGCCGCGCCTGGTCCCTAACTTGATGATTCTGGTAAACCCGCTCGTCCGCGAAGCAAACCGCGTCGCCCCGTCGGAGAGAATCAACCGCTCAGAATCTTTGTCGCTCAAAACGCCGCGGAGCGCCTGAAGGGACCCGCTCGTGTGAGATTTCGCCTGCGTGACGAGTTTTTCTATCAACGGACGAACGGCCCGGGCTTTCGTAATCGTTGTTTTTACTGACCCATGAACGATGAGCTCACGTGCTAATCCCTGCAAGAGACGGCGGCGCTCATTTTTGGTTCGTGACAATTTTTTACCGAATACGGAATGGTGCATATAATAAATTAATACTGTAACAGGACTTACGCACCTTTGTCATCGCGAGGCCGTTCTGACGGCGTGGCGATCTCATATAAATGTGAGATTGCTTCGTCATAAGACTCCTCGCAATGACAAGCTAAACTACAGATGACTGTGTAACTCCTTTTATACTGTAAGTGCAACACCTTTCTCCCGCAATTTGTCTTCTACAAGACCCAATGATTTCGTGCCCAAATTTTTAATCTTCATGAGGTCCGCCCGAGGCGTACCGAGAAGCTGACCTATGGTCTCGATGCTACCGTTTCCCAAGGCATTAACAATGCGTGTGGGAATATCCAACTCCTCGATGCGCATTTTGAGAACTTCGTCGGATATCGCGGGAGATACCGCAATGGATTCCGATATTCCTGCCACTTTCGGCTCAACCACTTGGAAAAAATAGGAAAGAAGAATCTTCGCACTCTGCTTAAGCGCGTCAAATGGAGATACCGTACCGTCGGTCCAGATCTCCATAATGAGTTTGTCAAAATTCGTGATACGACCGACACGCGTCGCTTCTACCCGATAGTTGACGCGCGTAATCGGCGAAAAAAATGCGCTCACCGGAATTCTTCCTATTTCATCGACCTTCTTTTCATCAGAAGAAACATATCCGAAACCCTTCTCTGCGGTCATCTCCATATCAATCGATGCTTTTTTATCAGTAAGCGTCCCGAGAACGACATCCGGATTAACGATTACTACCCCGGCAGACACCTCTATATCACCGCCAAGAATTTCTCCGGGACCTTTTTTGGACAGCGTAAGTTTGACCGGCTCATCGGAAGGAATAACGACGCGAATCTTTTTAATATTAAGCAAAAACTCAACAACATCTTCTTTCAGTCCCGGAATGGTTGTGAACTGATGCCGGACGCCTTCAATTTTAACATTCGTGACTGCAGCCCCCGAAAGCGAGGTTAAAAGCACCCGTCGCAAGCTATTTCCGAGAGTCTGACCATACCCTTGTTCCAGAGGTTCGATGACAAACAACCCATAATCAGCTTTATCTACCTCAATTTTTGTTTTAAATGTTGGATCAATCATATATGTTCCCTCCTTCTTAACGCGAATAATATTCAACAATAAGTTGTTCGTTAATATCTTCTTTGATATCGCCTCTGCCCGGCAAGCGTGCGACTTTTCCAACCGGACCTTTGCGTTCCAACCACTCAGGCAACCCTTCCGGAACTGATTCAAGCATCGACTTAATCGATGGAATCTCAAGCGCTACCGGCCTGAGGGTCATAACCTGCCCTGCTTCTACTTCATATGATCCGATAGAAACTTTTGCTCCGTCTACGAGGACGTGTCCATGAGATACCAATTGATGACTAGCTCCCCGTGTAGGCGCAAGACCCATGCGGTAAATGACATTATCAAGCCTACGCTCCAAAAACTCGAGGAGCTTTTCTCCGGTATTCCCTCGCCATTTGCGTGCCCGGTTAAAAACCCTACGGAATTGCCGCTCGAGAACTCCATATAACCGCTTCACGCGCTGTTTTTCCCGAAGTTGCTCACCAAATCCCGAAATCTTACGATGGCCTTTGGCACCGTGCATTCCCGGTGGAGTTGTAAGACGCTTGAGAAGAGCAGCATGAGATTTAGACCCTACGGTTTTGAGGCCTAAATCTATTCCTTCGCGCCTGGCGAGTCTATTTTTTGGTCCGGTATATCTAGCCATAACTTTAATAATCTACAAATCTGCAAATAAACAAATCTACAAATGAATTGTTAAATGGTTCAATAATTCAACAATTACTCGTTTCTGTCATTCATTTGTATATTTGTAGATTTGTCATTTGTAGATTCATCAAACTCTTCGTTTCTTTTTGGCCCGTACCCCGTTATGGGGGATAGGCGTCACATCAGCAATTAATGTAATTTGTAACCCTACGGCTTTGAGGCCGCGAAGTGCTGCGTCGCGCCCCGCACCAGGACCTTTCAGATACACTTCGATCTCGCGAAGTCCCTGAGCCTGGGCTTTACGGGCTACCGCCTCTACAGCGGTTGATGCGGCATACGGAGTCGATTTTCGGGCACCTTTAAATCCTGCCATACCCGAAGATCCCCAACAGATGGTATTACCCTCCATATCCGTCACGGTCACGATGGTGTTATTGAACGTGGCGGTAATAAATACCTTGCCTTTTTCGACAGTCCGTTTTATTTTTTGATTTGCCATACTTTTGTCATCGCGAGACCGTTCTAACGGCGAAGCGATCTCATATAATTGAGAGATTGCTTCGTCGAAGACTCCTCGCAATGACACATCAAGTTATTTCTTTTCTTCTGTCGTCTTCCCTGCTACTTTTGTCCGATCGTCCTTTTTCAGCGCACCGATGGTCACGCGCTTCCCACGCCTGGTACGTGCGTTTGAGCGCGTACGTTGTCCGCGTACCGGCAGCTTCTTCCCGTGGCGCAACCCGCGATAACAACCGATGTCGCGCAGACGCTTGATGTTGTCGCCCACTTGTCTCCGCAAGTCTCCCTCTACGACATGGTTCTTTTCTATAATCTTGGCGAGCCTACTCCCTTCTTCATCCGTCAATGTTTTCACCCGACGACTTGCTTCAATCCCTGCCTCCGCGAGAACCGGCACGACGTTCGTTCGCCCAATACCGTAAAGATACGTAAGCGCAATATCTATGCGCTTCTCATTGGGTATATCTACGCCGATGATTCTGACCATAAAAAACCAATCTACAAATCCGACCAATCTACAAATCCGACAAATAAATGGCAATAATACCTCAATGAGGTAATCATGAAATGATTTGTATATTGAATCATTTGATCATTCATTTGTAGATTTGCTTATTTGTATATTTGTAGTATTTGTTTTCAACCTTGCCTCTGTTTATGTTTCGGATTTTCGCAAATAACGTACACCATGCCACGACGTCGTACTATCTTACATTTTTTACACATGATTTTCGTACTTGCTCGCACTTTCATATTATTTCATCCTATACGTAATTCTTCCCTTGGTAGCATCATATGGTGTCATCTCGAGTTTAACCCGGTCGCCGGGCATAATACGGATAAAATTGATACGCATTTTCCCCGATAGATGACAAAGGACAATCCTACCATTTGACAACTTGGCACGAAATAATGTATTGGGTAGACATTCTGTTATCTCCGCCTCCACTTCAATGCTTCCTTGATGTGCCATACGAACACAAATGACCCCATTACGACTATGGGGCTTAAAACAAATTCAAACGATAAAAGTATACCTTATCACACTGCTTTGGTCAATACCTGAGGTTCTCCGTCGGTTACAGCGATGGTGTGTTCAAAAACGGCAGTGAGTGAGCCATCGCGGGTGGCGATCGACCAACCATCATCGTTAGAATAGACCACAGCTCCACTCCCCATGGCATAAATAACCTCAACGGCAATCGTCATATCCTTTACCAATACAGGTGTTGCTTCAATGGGGCCTTTAAGAAAGCCCGGAATCTGCGGAGCTTCATGAAGCTCCCTTCCAACTCCATGACCGACCAAGGTCTTCACGATGCCGAATCCTGCGCCCTCAACAATCCGCTGAATTGTTTGGGAAATATGCCCGACGCGATTTCCGGGTCGTGCCTGATCAATTGCTTTCCACAAAGCCTCTTGGCCGATTTCTAGAAACCGCTGCTTGTCATCGCGAGACCCCGCCGGCTGGCGGGGCGACGCGATCTCTAGAGATTGCTTCGTCGCTTCCGCTCCTCGCAATGACGAGGGAACGGTCTGATACCCAATTATTTTCGTCCATGCCGTATCGGTATGAAACCCTTTATAAAGCATCCCGACGTCAATCGTAAGAAGATCACCGTCTTTGAGCATGTAAACCGTGGGTATTCCGTGAACAACAACGTCGTTCACGCATAGACACGTCGCCCACTTGTACCCTTTGACGGTTTTAAAAGATGCCTCGCCACCCGCTTGCCGGATCAATTGATCAGCAAGCGTTTCAATATCCATAAGCGACACGCCCGGTTGTGCTTTATCGAGAAGCTTTTGGAGGATAGCGCCAAGTTTCGCGCCGCCCTCTGCCATAATTGCTATTTCTTCTTTGGTTTTTACGATCATAAAGAGGAGTAATATGCCTCGAGTCGCCCACAAAATTCTTCTTCTGTTCCTTCATTGATTATCAAATAATCAGCAAGTGCAATCGGGCCGCCTTTGTTAAGATTTTCTATCTCTGCAATGTCCCGGCTCCTTGCTTCCTTGCGGTTGAGTGGCCGTACCGGACGGTGAGCAAGTCGTTCGTAGCGAATCTCAGGAGATGCATAAATACATAGCAAAGATAGACGGAAAAATTTTTTCGTAAGGAACGTATACTCTTCCCAACTATACAGACCGTCAAGAACAATCAATTTATGATCTTTGGCTGCCAAAAGAATTCGTGGTTCTATTTTAATAGCCATGGCTGCCATACCCAATTCTTTACGGAGAGACTCTCGATACGTCCGCTCGTTTTTTTCGGTTAAGGGGAGCCCCAATTCTTTCAGCCCGATATCCGTTTGGTCGCCAAAACGAAGGACAGGTATCCCCTTTTTTCGAAAAAAATCTGCAGCTATACTTTTGCCGGCTCCGGGCATTCCAACGAGGGCGATGAGTTTGATGTGCTCGTTCATGAGGCGTTTACGATGATTTCCTTGTGTATGTCTTCGACCGTCTGATCGGCGTTCACTTCAACAAGCACTCCTTTTTTCCGATAATACTCCAACACATCCTTTTCTCCTTCTTTATATATTTCCAACCTTTGTTTAATCCGATCCGGTGAATCATGGAGCTCGCTACTCCCTTCGTGAAGCGGCCGGCCGCGTTTAATGAGTCTCCGGTATGATTCTTGTTCGCTCAAGTTGAGATAAAAAACCCTATCAACGTTATACCCGTACTTATCAAGTTTATCATCCAAAAACTTCGCCTGCTCTATGTTTCTCGGAAATCCATCCATGATCCAATTGTCTTTGGCGTCATCTTCTTTCAGCCGCCATTTCCAGAGCACAAACATTTCGCTATCAGCGACATACTTCCCCTCTGAGAGCGCCTGACGACACACTTCGCCGATAATGCCGCGGTCATTGATGGCGGCATCCCGGACGAGATCCCCGGAAGTAAGAATAGGGAGCTTAAAAGTCTCGGATAAAAGCTTGGCCTGTGTCCCCTTGCCGGACCCTTCAGGGCCGTAGAAAACGATATGCATATTTTTGTATTGTCTTCTTGTCATCCCGGCCTCCGAGCCGGGATCCAGTTTTTGATGAGAAGATGGATTCCGGGTCAAGCCCGGAATGACAAGAGAAAAATCATTCCTTCAAAAATCCATCATAATTTCTCATCACGAGTTGGGCTTCAAGTGCTTTCACCGTCTCTAAAACCACCGATACCACGATAAGGACGCTTGTCCCTCCAACCAGAAGTGTCGAAACGCCGGTTGTCCGCCCCGCAAGAGTAGGAAGGATAGCGATGGCACCTAAAAATAACGCTCCGGCAAGAGTAATCCTCGTGAGGATGTAATTTAAATATGACGCGGTAGGGCTTCCCGGCCGGATGCCGGGAATAAATCCGCCATATTTTTGGATCTCCCCGGCGATCTTGGTCGGATTAAACGTAATTGCCGTATAAAAATAGGTAAACCCGATAACCAAAAAAAAGTAGATGAGATTGTAAGAAATGCTATTTGGGTTGAAAAGTGATGTAAGTAATCGTCCCACGGTAACAAGAGCCGGCTGAGGTACCTGCTGCAGAAACCCTCCGACTAAAGACGGCAGGAGTACGAGAGACACGGCAAAAATGATGGGGATAACCCCCGCCTGATTAACCCGAAGCGGCAAATACGATGTCGAACCGCCGTATACTTTATTGCCCCGCACTCGGCGGGCATAATGGACGGTGATCCGGCGTACCGCCTCATTGACGGTGACTGTCGCGGCAATGACCAAAATGGCAAGAAAACCAAATACGAGCATGTTTCCGGCGACTTCACTCGTGACTGTTGATATCGTCTGCCCAAATACCACCGGAAGTCGCCCCACAATACCGGCAAATATGAGAAGTGAAATACCGTTACCCACACCGTAACTCGTAATAAGCTCACCCAACCACATCACAAAAAGAGTGCCAGCGGTCATCGTCAGGATAAGAGAAATGAGGGTAAACGGATCAACAAAAGCAACAATGCCCTGATTTTTGAGGAGTGCGTACATACCAATTGACTGCAAGGAAGCAAGGGGAACGGTCAAAAATCGGGTATACTGGTTAATTTTTTCGCGGCCATACTCCCCTTCTTTGGAAAGCTCCTCAAGCTTGGGAAATACCATCGTCAGGAGTTGTAAAATAATAGAGGCATTGATGTACGGGTTGAGGCCCAAGGCCATGACCGAAAAATTGACGAGTGTCCCACCGGAAAATATATCCAGAAGTCCCAAAAATTGATTCTGGGCAAATAATGAGGCAAGCTTGTTTGTGTCTACTCCCGGGATCGGGATATGCGCAAAGAGCCGAAATACGACAAAAATACATGCAGTTATGAGAATTTTTCTCCGAAGTTCCGGCACTTTCCAACTTCCAAGAATGGGTGATAAAAGATTGTTCATTTTTAACTCCCCCATTCCCCCTCTTATTTTAAGAGGGGGTTAGGGGGTGTTACCACCAGCTTTTATAATGGCTTCTTTAGCTGATTTCGAACACGGCACTTTAATAATCAGAGCCACGGATACAACGCCGCTGCCTAAAAGTTTCACTCGTGAGACTCTGTCCTCAATCATACGATACTTCTTGAGTGTTTCCAATGACACGATTGTGCCTTTGGGAAGAACATTAAGCTTAGTTACGGCAATGGGAAACGCTTTCGGTTTGGATGAATGGTTACGGCCTTTTCCCCGAAGGTACGGCAGGCGCTTCACAAGAGAGGATTGACCCCCCTCAAATCCCATGCGAACCTTTCCGCGCGCTTTCTGGCCTTTCGTCCCCCGACCGGAAGTTTTGACTCTTCCTGATCCGTGACCACGACCAAGACGTTTCTTAGGGCGTCTCACGAGTGAAGGTAATTGAGATAGGTTCATATGTTTGTCCGAACAGGTTTTAACTGCTTTAGAGCTTCCATTGTGGCATAGACATTGGATGCTTGATTTTTACTGCCCAATATCTTAGAAACGATATCACGCAGTCCGGCAGCTTCGACTACTGCGCGTACGGCTCCCCCGGCGATGACACCGGCTCCGGGAGGTGCGGGCTTGAGAAGTACGATTGCCGCCCCTCGTTTCATCTGCACCCGATGAGGAATAGTCCGACCCCGCATGGGTACGACAATCTGATGTTTTTTTGCGTAACTTACGGCTTTCCGTACCGCCGAAGCTACATCGGGAGCACCACCTAGTCCCACCCCCACGCGGCCTTT
>JBBTUC010000007.1:0-1373 GCA_038078675.1 Patescibacteria group bacterium | reverse complement strand
ACTGCAATCCTATTAGTAAGCTCCATCATACAGGCCGCATGGAAAGCTTTTCCATACAATCCAGGAAGTATAAATCATTCTGTGGGATAGTCAAACGGATGTCACTGGGGATATTTATAGAAACGCATGAAAAGGAGAATTCCCTGGATCAGATCATCAAGACACAAACGGATCTTCTATGCGAATGCGGCCTCCTTTGCTGTCTCCTATCCCCACATACAACCAAAAGTACCCTTCTTCATCCGACTTCACAAGGCCTCCACTAAAAAGTATGCTTCCTAAATGACCATTTTTTACCTCTACGGCGGGGAACTGCGCGGCTGTCGCAATGATTTGGACATGGCTCACCGATCTCGTTTTCGGATCAAAAACGAACGTTATCGGGTAGTAATCTTTTTTCGCTTCTGTGGTACCACCTTCGGAGATATAACGTTCATCACCATAACCGGCGATATGGCCCAAAACCCCAATCTTGCCGCCAGGCAAAAGAAAGAGTTGATTTGCTCCTCCCCATTCCTCCTCACCCATGCTGCCGTCAATAAATAACCCGCGGATCAGGGTTTTTGGATCTTTCTGTTGATCGAACTGGGCAAGAGCCTCCTCTAATTCATCGAGAGTTTCTATTTCAATATATCCTATCTTTCCCCTTCCGCCAAACTGATCCCCGCCTTGGGGTCTGGTAAAAACACCGATACGGCCATTTTCTCTTTGAATCAATCGAATATCCTTCATGTTTTCCGGTCCTTTCGCAAAAGGAGCAACGGTGCCCCCATGGGGATCAATGAGCTCACTATAGGAATTCTTGTAGCGATAAAAAACCGTTCTATATCCCACATGAGACGTTCCTCCGTCCTCATTTATTTGAACACCGCCAAAGACATGATAGCCGTCAACTATGCCGCAATAGAATGGATCTTGCAGATTTTTAAAAACAGGTGCGCCTTCCATGGGCGTCCACTCTCCGTTTTTTCCTTCGCCAAAAAGCATAACCGCCGAATTTTTTTCATCCGCCCTCTCCTCTACCCGTGCCCAAATATGGAGTTTTCCGTCTATATCTACCGGCGCCGGATTGTACACCGTGAGAAGGACGGTATTTTCCCCCAAATTAAAGGTGAACAACTCCCCTGTTGGTAAACTTCCCGGAGTTTTTTTACTATGGAATTCCGCAAGAAGATCCCGGTACCCTTTGGGAATTGGGTCTCCTGTTGGGACGGGGAGATCAGATTCTACCATGCTTGAATAATAGCATCCACAACCCGAGCGGGGAAAGTAGGCATTTAGGGACGGTCCTTTGATATACGCAGAAACCACAGGCGGTAAACTGCTTCTTCCCTGGACTGTCCCAACAAGCTTTTAAAGGACCGTCCCTAAAC
>JBBTUC010000006.1:0-19408 GCA_038078675.1 Patescibacteria group bacterium | reverse complement strand
CGTGATCTCTCCCCCGGTGATCGCTGCGGCTATGGCAAACGTCACTTCCTCGTTCCTGTCCGGCATGATCGTATACTCAGCTCTATGAAGCGAAGCCACACCTTCAATCGTTATTTCCTTAAGTCCACTTCGCCAAAGCTTGGCCCCCATAGAGTTTAAAAATGCAATAAGTTCGTCAACCTCTACTTCTTCTGCCGCACCTTTAATGATCGTTTTTCCTTTGGCGAGAACTGAAGCCAGTAAAATAGTTTCCGTACCCGTATGGGAATTTTTGGAAAACGCATAGGTAATGCCATGGAGTCCCTCAGGAGCAGACGCGTAAAAATATCCGTCATCAGAACGATAATCGACAACCGCACCCATATTCCTCAAGGCCGTTATGTGCCGGTCTATGGGTCTCGCTCCAATCCTACATCCGCCAGGATTAGGAATCATGGCTTTCCCGTAACGCGCAAGAAGTGGCCCGATGACCATCGACGATGTACGAAGACGGGCTCCGATATCAAGCGGAACCTGAATCTGATCCGTATGATCGTTCTGGGCAGTAATCGTAACGCCACTACGACTCACTTTCACTCCGAGGCTTTCCAATACTTCAAGCATAAGACTTACATCACATATCTCGGGAACATTATGAATGACTAATGGCTCGTCCGTAAGTAAACTTACCACAAGGAGTTTAAGCGCTACGTTTTTGGCGCCCCCAAGGGTCACCTCACCCCGCAATGGTTTTCCACCGGTAATAATAAATGTATCCATTAAAACTCCCCTAATCGAACTATCTCCTCCGCGAGTTCCACTCCAAACTGTTCCTTCACTTTCAAACGAGCAAGTTCTATCAATTCTACCATGTCAGAAGCTTTCGCATGGCCATTATTGACGATGAAATTAGCGTGAATCGGTGATATTTGGGCATCTCCCACACACATCCCTTTCAGACCTGCGTGATCCACCAAAAACCCGGCGGATGTCGTGTGATTGGGGGTGGCAGCGGTAATAGCCTGAACTTTCGAAATGTTACGGAATGTACAGCCCGAACTTTTGACCCCTTGCGGCTGACTCTCCCGGCGGTAGTTGATACTATTATTGGCTACCTTCCAGAGTTCCTCCTTGCCCCCTGGGGCGAGAACAAATACCACTCGAAGCACGATATCATTGGTCTTCTGGATGATACTTGTGTCGTAAGCAAACCGAAAGTACAACCGATCTACGACCTTAATCTCATCTTGGGGTGTCAGGATGGTTACCTGATACACTGCATCACCAACGTAACTCGTAGGCTTGGTCCACTTGGAATTCATAAATATTGCCCCGCCCACCGACCCGGGTAATCCCAGATGTGCTTCGAGCCCCCCAAACCCTTCTTCCACCGTAAATCGTACGAGCTTGTTAAACACGACGCCGGAATCAGCCTCCACAAATACCGATCCCTTGGCCTCACCACGCTGATACTTGCCCTTCATGCCCCGGATGGTGATCATTCCGGAACTATTTTTTATGACTAATCCGCGGATTCCCCTATCCCCAATAAGGACATTTGTTCCTCCGCCAATAATCGTGATGGGAACCCCCAATTCCCGTGCTTTCCTCACTGCCTCCACAAGCTCCTCGACCGTGCGCGCTTCATAAAACAAATCAGCCGGCCCGCCTATTTTCAACGTGGCAAGCGGTGCAAGAAGCACATTTTCGGCAAACGTAATATTCATAGAATACTCCTCGCCCACTGATAAATGTCTCCCGCACCCATAAACACGACTATGTCATCCTCTTTGAGTTCTTTATATAACCATTCGGAGACGTCCTTCCTTGTTGGCGCATAGAGACCGCCAAGACGTTTAGCAAGCCCCTCTTCTGTCTGAGTTTCCCGGGCAGATGCATAGATATCCGTGACGAGCGCGATATCTGCTCTGGCAAGCGCACGGGTAAAATCAGTAAGTAATGCTTTTGTGCGGGAGTACGTATGCGGCTGAAACACCACGATAAGCCGTTTCTTGGGATATTTGTCGCGAAATGCTGCTATCGTCGCTTCTATTTCCTTGGGGTGATGAGCATAATCATCATAGATGAGCACCCCGCGTGCTTCTCCTATTTTCTCAAATCTCCGTTTCGTTCCGCCGAAGCGCTCAAGCCCCCGTTTGACGGTCTCCCAGGCAGTTCCGATCCTCCCGCAAACCGCTATTGCTGCTGCTGCATTGAGCATATTGTGTCGGCCGGGAATCTGAAGCTTCAGTTCACTCAATTTTTCTGAGAGTCCAAAAGTCAGCACGGTATCGCCACCCCTCAAAACGGAACTCGCCTCGTCATCTGCACTCACAAAACTAAACTTACTCTGTTTTTGCAGTACAACAAAAGCTTGTTGCACTGCAAGAAGATTTGGATACATATCCGGGTGATCGTAGTCAATGTTTGTCACAACCAACACGTCGGGATTTTGCCATAAAAAGCGCGGTGTTAGGTCGTGTCCCGGATCCGTCACATATTCATCTGCTTCTGCTACAAACCAATCCCCTTTCCCTGCATGACCTGCCGCCCCAAGTCCGCGGATCGAGCCGCAGCCAATTGCGTAGGAAGGATCTAAGTCCGCTTCCGTAAGGATAGTCGCAATCATCGCCGACGTCGTCGTCTTGCCGTGGCTTCCGGCAACACTGATCTGCCACTTGCCCTCCATCGCCATCCCCAACGCCTGACCGTGCGGAAGTGAGGCGATAGCATGTTTTTTTGCATACACCACCTGCGGATTATCACGGCCGCCGTGTGCGCCGGTATAGACGACGAAATCGGGTTTAAATGCAGTAAGATGCTTCTCGTCAAACCCTTCGTGGACATCAATCCCTGCCTTTTTGAGTTCTTCATCCGTGGGAAACTCTTCTGTCACATCACTCCCGGCGACGACCTTACCGGCTTCTTTTGCCCAAATCGCCAAAGCTGCCATGGCAACTCCTTTGATACCAACGAAATAGATACGTTTCGATTGTTTCAATTGATTCATACTTCGCATCTTGTCATTGCGAGGAGCGCTAGCGACGAAGCAATCTCAATAAGAGAGATTGCCGCGCCGTCAGAACGGTCTCGCAATGACATAGTAACGTAAATTCTGCATCAGCATTATTTAAATCCAATGACCGCCATTATCTCCCCATATGTCTCTTTGGTATCCTTGCGGTAAGAGAAAAACTCGTTGTTCTGGCACGACGTACACGTGGGCGGCGCGTCAATATGATCTTGGGAAATTCCCTCTTCCAGAAGCTGCCGAAAATTTACCCACCCGATGTCCATGTGCCACTCGCCTTTAACCGTAAATGCCATCTTCTCATCTCTTCCGAACGCTTCAGTAAATACCTTCACTCGCTCCTCCGGCACACTATAGCAGCACGCGCCGATGTGCGGACCGATAAAAGCATAAATCCGTCGCGCTTCTGCACCCATGAGAACCATCTCCCCGACTGCATTCCCTACAATGCCACCAAGCGTCCCTTTCCAGCCGGCATGAACCGCTGCATACACTTTGCTCTCCGGATCAACAAGAAGTACCGGCACGCAATCTGCAGAAATCACTGCAACAGGAAAAGTATTACTCACAAGTCCGTCGCCCGGCACTGCATTGCTGTGCGTCTGACGGGCAAAAACCGGTGACGCACTCAAGCCCAATGCGCTGGTAAAACGTTTTCTGTTTCCTGCTTCATATCTCATGTCACCGGCTTTACGGCTGGAAAATCCGTGAATGACCCCGTCAAGCTGAGATAACAACGTCGATTGAAAACCAATGCCATTAATTTTTTTTAGCATACTGTTCTCATAACCTTTTTCACTGCTTCCTGGTCACTCCATGGGTATTCGACTTTCCCCCGGGCGATACTTTTTTCGTGACCCTTGCCCGTTATGATCACGGTGTCCCCGGGCTTGCCCTCGGCAATGGCAAACGCTATAGCCTCATTCCTATCCGGGTACCGGTGCACTTCGGCGCCAACAGGGATTCCGGAGGCAATTTCGTCAATAATCACATTGACATTTTCAGTTCGATAGTCTTCTTCTGTAAGAACAATTATATCCGCGTATCGTGCTGATGCCTTACCCATAAGCGGTCGCTTCGTACGGTCACGGAGTGCAGCACTCCCAAAGACATGGATAAGATGCGACTTCGTCATCGAACGGAGGGTTTTGAGCACTTGTTCTATCGCATTGGGGGTATGGGCAAAATCTACAATTACCCGAAATGGTTTCTCGCTTACGACTTCCATTCGACCGATAACTCCACCAAATGTGGAGAGTGCTTTTTGAATAACCCGGAGCGGGACGTCCATCGAGTTTGTGGCGGCAATTGCCGCCAGGCAATTATAACGGTTGAACTGCCCGATAAGTTTTGTCGTAAATGGATGTGTTTTAGGGGTAATATGCGCATCGCGATGAATGCCGTAGGTAACGACCCGCTTTCGGCGGGTCAGAGCACTTGCCTTGTTGTACACTTCTGCCTCATCCCTATTGATAACGGCAATTTTGGAACGCTGAAGGAGCGAAACTTTGGTCCTCATGTATGCACGAAACGTTTTATGCCAATCCAGATGCTCATGGGTCACGTTGGTGAGGACGCCCACGGCAAACCGTACGAAGTCCACCCGGTGCTGGGCAATACCATGGGAAGTAACCTCCAGAACAAAATGCGTATCGCCGTGATCCACGGCCTGTCGAAGGTACTTCTGGACCTCAAAACCGCGCGGGTTCGTCACATGAAAACCGGTGTCGTAGGTTTTTCCCGCTACGACCGCGTGAACGGAAGTTATCATGGAGACTTTTCGCCCGGCAGCTTTAAGAATTTCGTAAATGAGCGTGGTCGTCGTGGTTTTGCCGTCCGTGCCCGTGACCCCAATGACCGTAAGGTTACGACTGGGAAAGCCAAACCGGATAGCGGCAACCACTGCCTCCATCCAGTGATAAAGCCCTTTGAGACGACGAATCATGGATTATAGTATACCATTCTACTCTGGTGCGATGCTGTAATAGGAAAGAAGGTCTTTAGCGATCGTAAAAAACAAGGGAGCGGCTGTTTCTGACCCCCAAGGACTTGATGAGGGCTCCCTCAAGGTAATTAACATAATAAATCGCGGATCATCAGCCGGCGCAAATCCCACAAATGAGGCTATTGTTTTTGTGGCATCGTAATGTCCGGAGACCGGTATCTGGGCCGTTCCGGTTTTACCTGCAATTCGGTACCCCTTTGGCTTTGCCCATTTAGCCTCTCCGCGATCTACCGCAGCAATCATCATCTCCGTCATTATACGCGCCGATGAGGGAGACAATACTGTTCTCGTTTTACCGGGCTTCATGGCAAAAGTCTTACCGGTCATATCCCGGATCTCTTTTACCACTCGTGGAACAACGAGAGAGCCACCATTGGCTATCGCCGCAACAGCCCGAACCATTTGAATCGGTGTTACCGCAATACCCTGACCAAACGAAGCTGTAGCAAGATCTATTTCCCCCCATTCTGAATCCTTACGGAGGTTCGCGGCCGCTTCTTCCTGTAAATCTATACCGGTAAACTCCCCAAGTCCAAAATTGTGTAACGCTTTCAGCATGCCTTCCCTGCCCAATTTCTTCTCCACAAACACCATGCCGACGTTGGAGGAATGCACAAGAACATCAGTCATAGAGATCATCCCGCGATATTTATCATCCCATGTACGGATAAAGTACTCACCTACCCGTATCGGGCCCGGCTCATCTGCCATAGTTGAAGGCGTCACGAGACCCGCGTCTATCCCTGCGGCCATGATAAGCACTTTAAATATCGACCCCGGTTCGAAGGTACTTGCAACGATGGGATTTTTATAAAACTCACGGGAAAATTCTCCAAAATTTGCAGGATCATAACTTGGCATGGAGGCCATTGCGAGAATTCCACCGGTTTTTGGATCCATAACGACGATAGATCCCTCTTTGGCGCCATACTTGGCAACTCCCTCAGAAAGCCTGCGTTCGACGATCCGTTGTACCGTTCGGTCTAACCACAACACGAGACTCCGCCCATCTTCCGGTTCGACGCGATGCGACTCTCCGATGAGAATCGGCGCACCGCGTATATCTTTTTCTATGACAAGCTCACCGTCTTTGCCGGCTAACTCGCGGTTATAGAAACCCTCCAAACCAAAATAGCCCGTATCTTTACCATTCTCATCGCTCCCGACAAATCCTACAAGATGGGCAGCCATGGAGCTTTCCGGATAATACCGTTTCGGCTCTTTTTCAAATCCGAGTCCGGTAAGTTTGAGGTTTTTAAGTTGATCGACGCGTGATGCTTCGACCTTATGCCCGATCGGCACCCACACACGGCTGCTATCACTTAGAAGCGCGCTTAGGTCTTTACTCTCTTTTTCTAATATCGGCGCGACGCTATCGCTAAATGAGGCTATAGAAACGATTTTTTTAGATTCTGCAAACACTAAGTACGCCGATTGATTGAGGACTACATTCTTTCCGTCAAAAGCAATAATAGACCCACGCTGAGAAGGTAATGGTAACGTAAGGTTATACTGCGACGCTGCGGCCAGACGAAGTGAAGAAGAACGGATCACCTGCCAATAATATAGCCGGACGACAAGCAATGCATACAATAAACTCAATATCGAAAAAACAATCCATATCCGACCCATACAAGCAGAATATCACGAATGAAGGTTAGGGTTGAAGGTGAAACGCTACGTCCTCCCCACCCATAGTAATGACCACGGGAGTAGTCGTCATTCCAAATTCGCGGGCTTTCTGATCAATAGTAATCAGAGAAGAGAGAGAGGCAATTTTTTCATTCAACAACTGATTTTCTTCACTTACTGCTTCTATGGACCGATCCGCCTCTGCAACCTTTCTCCCGAATCCTGCAAGTTCATTGGTTACCAAAAGCTCTACAACAACGAAAAGTACAACAAGAATAGGGGCCATCCGTATTGCTGATCGTATCCATGAGGTACTCATATTTTTTTCGCGACCCGTAGTTTTGCGCTTCGCCCTCGGGGATTATTTGTTATCTCCTCCCCGGAGGCTACCGCTGATTTTTTAATAAACGGTATAAGAGGAGAACGCATCATTGCTTGCTTGACGATACGGTCTTCAAGCGAGTGATAACTCAAAACTACCATTCTCCCACCGCTCGTCAGTAATTGCCCTCCTCCGAGAATCCCTTCTTTAAGCGCAGCCAACTCGTCATTCACTAAAATTCGTAAAGCCTGAAACACCCGTGCAAGTGTCGATATCCGTGCTGTTCTTCCTTTCACGACACTTCCGACAATCTCTATCACCGCTCCGACTTTCGTTATCGCTCTTATACCACGGGAGCGGACAAAAGCATGAGCAATTGACCGAGCCAACTTTTCTTCACCATATTTTGCAAAAATTTCATACAATTCCTCCCGAGATAAATGACGTATTTTCTCCGATACCGGCATGCCTTGTCCCGGATCCATCCGAAGATCCAGAGGTGCATCCGGAAAACGAAAACTAAATCCCCGCTCCGGCGTATCTATCTGATGACTGGATACGCCAAGATCAAACAGTATCCCGTCAACCTTATCAAATCCATGTTCTTGAGCAATTTTTTCAATATCCCGAAAATTTCCCTGAACAATGTTCCAATTAAAATTTTGCCTTACAAACTCAACAGCCTCCGGATCCTGATCAATTCCTAAAACTTTCCCTCCCCGTTTCACTATCTCAATACTGTGTCCTCCGCCCCCCACTGTCGCATCGATATATTTCTTCCCCTCGCCCACATCCAATGCATTCAATACCTCCTCGAGCATGACCGGCGTATGAAATGTGTTCATACGCCTTCTAGTTTGTCCGCGTATGATCGCCATGTTACGGCGTCCCATATTTCAAAATGATCACCCGCGCCGATTACTATCACATCTCCCAAAACAGAAGCATACTCCTTGAGCTGGGCAGGCAAAAGAATGCGACCAAGCTTATCAATATCCGCTTTCTGTGCTCCGGAAAACATATACCTCCGGAGCTTCCTCCCTTCGCTATCCGTCACGGGCGTTTCAAGGTGCTTGGCAGCTTCCCGCTCCCAACTTTCCCGGTCAAACCCAAAAATACATGGCTCAAATCCTTTGGCAAGTACCAATTCCTTCTCGTCTATCTCTTGCCGAATCTTTCGCGGGAGCGTTAGTCTACCCCGATCGTCCAAGCTATGGTCGTATTCCCCAAGGAATAACTTCATGTCCAAATCCTACCACTTCTTCCCATTAATATCCATAGTTACCCATTTTTCACGGGCTGTCAAGGGGTAGTTTTCACGAAAAAAACTTGACAAAACAGTTTGAGAGAGAGAGAGAGAATAGGCGTCGGAGGTTAAACTATGGATGAAGTACAAACGCCAGGCTTTCAACAATCACAAGAACCAAAGGATGATTGGGTTGCGCGACTGTATCAAAAATATGAATTGGGTCCGACTCCATCACTAGAAGAAATCGAACCAATAGCTACAAGGCTTCTTAGTGACATAAAAACCGCACTCGCAGGGGCAGAACTAGTATTAGGGAGACGAGTGGACGGAAACGTAGAGAAAGAACCCGACGTGCTCCCATTACTGACGACTACTGATTTTTCTGGAACCGAGCGTTTCGGACTCTTATTGATGCAAAAGGGGATAGAGAAGGCACAAACTGCTGCCCGAACTGCCGCTACCACTGTTTAAGCTTACTCCACTACTTTCAGAGATCGTATCCCTTGATGAATTGGTTTCCTTTTTAGAAATGTTGGTGAGATCAATGAAGGGATCAATTTACTTGCGGCCGCAATGATTTTGACACCGATAGAAGTTGAGACTTAACGAGCGCGTTCGCTTTATCGCCCCTCCACCATGGAGGGAGAAGTGAGAACGGAAGTTGCGGATCATCGGCAAGAATCGCTAGATAGCGGATCAATGTAAAATGATCGATATAATCAAGCTCCCCTATTGAAGAAAACCATTCCTCATATCGTTCATTGAGTCGCTCAAGGTTATAGATACGTACCAATAGCGACCGAAGATCTTCCTCTCCCACAGCACCGTCTTTTCCCATATCAGAAACGATGACCGTACCGGATAACTCTTTTTCGTCGACAAATGACCGCACGAGATCAATGGGGTTATAGGGCGTGATCCACACAGACTCTTGAAGCATAGCGCATCCGATCCTTCGTAAGTATGCTCGTAGCAATTCTCGATCAATTTTCCGACTCTCTGGTATATCGTACGTCACCAGGTGCATCTTTCCGTCCCATAACCGTTTCTCATCGTACTGCGGAATAACCGAAGCAAGACGTCGTTTTCCTTCCTCTGTAATCTCCGGCCGAGCATTTCGCCGCCGGGTTTTTATCCATCCACGGCGCTGCGCAGTTTTAAAAGCATTTTTTATCACGTCATAGTTTATCTGGTCGAGAAACTGGTCCGCCCCGATTTTCGCTCGCCCTATCTGACCAGTGGTAGATTGTGGAATCCCAAGCTCGCCCATATAGACAATCGTCCATAAGGCCAAATCGACAGCATGAGAGAACAATCCCTCCGCCAAGGCAAGCGCCGCTCGACTCAGAATTCTCTTGATACCTTTCTTTCTCATTCACTCCACAATAACACATCGTTTCTTAGGGATCAATTTACTTGCGGCCGCAATTAAATTGATCCCTTCAAAAGAATATCACTCAAAGTATGAAACTACTGAAAGAAGAGTGCAGAACTCGAAGTTATAAATAACACTCTAACCTAGAGGTCGTAGTCTTTGGAGAACTGGCTTATTTTGCCCGATGAATCCGTAAATTCCAAAACGAGCGATACCTTATTGACCCCCGGATGCGGACGGCAAACATTACGCGAACAGGTGCCAAGGTAAATATCATCCCGTATAAATGTGTCTTTTCCGGTCACGTCGAGCGGTTTGGTGGTTACCCCCTGCACAATTCCCAGACTGTCATAACTTAACTCATAGGCAACCGTCGAGTATTTTGATTGCATCCCGGAAATTGTCAAGACGATCGTATTATCTTTTGTTCTTGATTTTGTGACACTTACTTCAACAGTCGATGCAAGAGGAACAGTCTCTTCCTGAAATTTTTCTTCAACGACTACCGGAACATTCTTCTTTTGTTGATTCATCAGGGTAATTCCTACAACGCCTGCCACAAGAAACACTCCGACAATACCACCGATAATAAAGGGATTTTTATTATTCATTGTGCACTAACCCTCTAACTTCTCCCGTATATACGTCTGTAACTGGCTTATATTGATGCGATCCTGCTTTGTCGTATCCCTATCCCGCACGGTAACTGTATCATCAACAAGCGTATCATAATCGATAGTGAGACACCAGGGAGTCCCGATTTCATCCTGAGCGAGGTATCGCTTTCCGATATTCCCCCGATCATCCCATGCAACAACAAAATGCTTTTTGAGGAGCGTATACACGGCCCGCGCCTTGTCAACAATATCCGGCTTATTGGCGACAAGCGGAAATACGGCAGCTTTCACCGGTGACAACGATGGTTTCAGGCGTAAATACGTTCGCTTTTCTTCCTCTGTATAGGCATCGATAAGAAGCGCCAAAAATAATCGCGAAACCCCAACCGAAGGCTCTATAACATACGGCACGAACGATTCATTGGTTAGCGGATCCGTATACGAAAGGTCTTTTCCGGACCATTTCCCATGCGTCTTCAGGTCATAATCCGTCCGATTTGCAATCCCTTCGAGCTCCTTCCACCCCCACTCGGGATAATCGTACTCAATATCCCACGAGTCAGCGGCATAATGCGCACGCTCCGTAGACTCATGCTGTCTGAAACGCAAATGATCTTTCAGTAGTCCGAGCGAAAGATGCCAGCGCATTCGCTCTTCTTTCCAATAGACAAACCGCTCATCTGCCTCACGCGGATGCACAAAAAATTCAAGTTCCATCTGCTCAAACTCACGGACGCGGAACAAATATTTTCCCGGCGTCACTTCATTGCGGAATGCTTTTCCGATTTGAGCGATACCAAACGGAATCTTCACCCGCATAGAAGACACGACGTTGAGGAAGTTGACGTAAATCCCCTGACATGTTTCTCCGCGCAGATATGCAAGCGATGAATTATCCTCCACCGGCCCCACAAACGTACGGAATAGGAGATTAAATTGCCTGGCCTCTGTCCACGCAACGGACTTTTGTCCTTCTTTTCTATGATTGTCAACGTGTGCCGCAATCTCATCGGGCTGATCCGCACGAAATCGCTGATGACACACTTTACATTCAGTGAGCGGATCGGTAAACGACGCAACATGTCCCGATGCTTCCCAAACTTTCGGATTCATAATGATCGCAGCGTCCAAACCCACTATGTCTTCCCGGTCATGCACCATAGCCTGCCACCACAGCCGCTTGATATTATTTGCAAACTCTACCCCGTTGGGTCCGTAATCCCAGAATCCCCCGATCCCTCCATAGATATCGCTCCCGGGATAGACAAACCCGCGACGCTTCGCCAAAGAAACAATTTTGTTTATGATGTCTGCCATAGTATTACCTCCTTTTAGTTTATATGATTTTGAAAAGAATTGAAACAGTATTGCACAGTCTGATACGCATGACGGATTTGGACCACCTCCTTTCGAATCGTTTCAGACTTTTTCCCATGAAGCAATATTGACGCAATAAGCATCGCAACGATTCTCATTTCCTTTTCTTTCATCCCCAAGCGCGTTACTTCATTGGTTCCAATCCGTATTCCCGTCGGATTATTTTCATGATTCCAGGGTAATTGGAACGGATTGACGATAATATTTGCCTTTTCGAGTATTCGCATTGCCTCACTCCCTGAACATTTGGCATCAAATAACACCGTATGGCTCTCTGTAAAATTTTTGTGAGCGCAAAGGACGGCAATCCCCTGGTTATACAGTTCTTGCGCGAGCGCCTGTGCGTTTTTTATCACTTGCGTGGCATAGTCATGTCCGAAGTGCTCAAACTCGCTGAGCGTTATTGCCAATCCCGCTACGTGATGCGCGTGATGATTAGAAGTGAAAAGCGGAACAATCGCGTGTTCAATGTTATTCCGAAAACGTTTTTCGTCATTACAGGCAACCAATCCGTGACTGGGCGCAGACAACGTTTTATTGGTACTCATCGAGAGCAAATCCGCTCCCTCGGATAGCGGGTTTTGAAATGTTTGTCCTGCAATAAGTCCGGAAACATGGGCAGCGTCATAGAGAATTTTTGTCTCTGTCTCATCACAAACTTTTCGTAGCTCCCTAAGCGGAGTAGGAAAAAGAAACTCAGAAGTCCCGACAATGATCGCATTTGGGCTTTTTCGTCGTATAAGTTTCACGGTTTTTTCCAAATCTATGGTGTAGTCTTTTTCATCAAACGGTATCGGCTCAATCCGCACATCAAATAATGACAGTACTCCTGTTGTTCCATGGCTGTAGTGTCCGCTGTGTTTCACTTGCAATGAAAAAATAAGATCATGAGGTTTCAGTAGCGCATAGAACGCAACCATGTTTGCCACCATTCCTGAAATAGGCTGCAGATTGACATACTGAGCATGAAAAAGCTTCTTGGCCGTAGCGACAGCATCTTTTTCTATTTTGTCATAATAGACACATCCTGGATACCATCGTTTATTCACTTGCCCGACGGTGTACCGATTTCCCAAATCTGTCGCGAGAGCAGCCTGCGCTCCCGGACTCATCAGGTTTTCTGAAGCAATAAGGTTAAGACACTCGCTCCGATACCGAGAGTGCTGATTGATATAGTTCCAAATGTTCCGATGCTGTTTTTTCATACACATGCCCACAAAAAAAACCGTCCACACACAGTACGACCCCGTACCGTGTAGGGACGGCCTCAATAAAAGGCGCGGTTCCACCCTACTTAGTGAGACATGATATTCCAGTCATCTCACCCACTCAATTTTTTGGTGACTCCCACTTGCCAAAGATGGTACAAACGTCACTATTTAATTTTTTCCACAAAAAAACCCTAACATAAATATGCTAGGGATCCCGCTAAGCGGGACGGTTCCACCCTACTTGTCCGATTTAATCGGACCTACTCACCAATCTTTAGCTCCCTCATGCCATTGAGATCATCGCTACATTTTGACTCTATCACGCATCGACAAATTTTGTCAAGAGGCGATGGGATCGGATGCGCTTCTCGATGATATTTTCAATGTACGGATCGATCTGACCGGACGGAAGAGCGCGGTCCCGGGCCAGATACCCCAAGCATCGCAAAAGCTCAAGGGCGAACTGCTCGCTCACTGCCACGGGATCGACTCCCACGATATCGTTAAGCGCCGTCAGTGCGTTAAGAAGAAGCGTATACACGTCACGGTGCTCCTGCCGTTCAGGGAGAAGTACTTCCACCAGTTCACAGAGGTAGTATGCGTGGCTTACCCGCGGAAGGCTCTCGCGGAGACCGGAAAACACGTGTATGGGGGCTGCCTCTGTCACGCTGTCCCACGTTTTTCCGCGGTGAAGAATAAGTAATGTGTGCGAAAAAACTTCGAGATACGCAGATCTCCTACTGTGTACCCGGCGGACGCCGCGGGCATATACGCGTATCCGTCCGTATTCTTTCGAAAAAACTGTAATTATGCGATCCGTCTCGGCGACATTCCGACGTTTGAGGACGATCGCTTGCGTCTCAAAAATATGAGAGAGCGTCATGTGAGGTTAAAACACCAATTCCGTATCCGTTATTAGAGGAAACTTTTTTTTGATGTTTCCTCCGATTTTCAGGATAAACTCATCATTATCAGTGCCAGGCTGCTTTTGAACAAAAAGATGATATTTACCATCTTCTGATGTAACGGGCGAGGTATAGGTCAGATCCAATTTCGCCGTACCCATGGGATTGACGATAAGAAATCCTTCAAATACTGTCTTACCCAAACTATCATAGGTATCCAGGGGTACCGGCTTATTATCTTTGGGCGACTGGCCCCCCTGGCTGTCCATAAGCTTGCTGCCTAAGGGCACATAGACGCGCACCCAGTCCCGAAGCGGAGCGTTCAAACAAAGACCTCCGGTCTCCAACCCGCAATCACTCCCAGGATACGGATTTTTATACTCGATTGCTAGTTTGGTTGTAATAGTACCGTCTCCATTGACGATCACATCTTTTGTCATCTTCTGGCTTACAAACATATTAGCCTTAGCTCCGGCCATGTTGCTATTGTTGACATGAAGATAGTCCCATCCGTTCCCTTCTTTGTATTTCAAAAGGGTCGCCGTCTCGCTTGCCGTCATGATGCGGCCACCAAGATTAAAGCTTTCGATAGCCTTCTGTGACGCCGGATCGTGCATATAGGCAAGAACATGTTTCTGGTTGATCTCGCTTATGAGCATCTGGAAGAGCTTGCCCCAATATTGAGACGGGGAGACGCCGAGCGCCTTTTGCAAAACCGATTGAAGGAGAACTCCGATGATATCTTTTCGCGCCTCGCGGACGTATCCCACAGGACGCGTGGAATAATCCTCGAGCTCATAGACAGCCTTCGGACAATCACAGCGCTTATCCGTTTCGGCACTAAACTCGCGGCCATACACGTTCGTTGGACCCAAAATCTTGAGAGCTTCGACTAATACGTGGGTATCAACCGCCCATATGCCATCGATAGTCTCCCGACTGGACGTCGTTTCATAGAGCTCCTCAAACTTCTGCATGGAAAGTTTAAAATCTGGGGAAAGATTCGAATCGCGGATATTCAAATTATAAACGCCTTTATGAAACGTAATAATTTCCCGTGGAGCAGGAAAATTCTTTTTCTTGGCCGCGTCCAGTGCGTAGATATCATCAGCTTTTTCGAGTATCGCCTTCCCCTTTACGAGACGAAACTGCGCGTAAGCCGTAATAAATCCACCGGTTGCGCGAAGCTCCTTATCGTTTTGAAAAAGCACGAGGTAGCGCATTTCTTCCTTGTCCCCCAAAAGTTTGGGAAGATTGATAAGGAGAGGTTGTGCATTGACGAAAAGATTAGCAGCATTTTCTATGACGTCTTTGACTTGAATGATTTTCTCCCGTACTACAATATCTCTTATCTTCGCTGGATAGCGATTGGGGTCTATGGCATCCACTTCTTTACGGAGTGTATCAATGTGTATAGCCATTTCATTGATTTTCGGGGTCAGAGCGCTCATGGTTTTGACTGCCATCTGAAGTCGTTCATCAGCCGTACCGGATACAAACTTGCTCTTGCCTTTAAGCCCCAAAAGGTCCGCGTTGGGTTCGAGCGCTTCTATAGCTTTATCCCCGGCGTTTAGCCCCGCAAACGCGGCATTGATCCCATGCTGCCCATCGGCGATATAACTCCCTAAAAAAGGAACAGGCTTGAGTGCCGCCATTTTTTGGTATTCTTCGGATAACGCGGTAAGCTTTTGTCTTGTAGCGGCTAAACCCTCTTTCGCTTTGTCCAGATCCTGATTTTTCACGGCAGACCCCAATTCACGACCGGCAACAATGGTCTCCTGGGCGGCTGTGATAACCCCCCGCATCGGCAAGAGCATTATTCCTAAACCCAAAACAAATACAAAGATAATAGCAAGAGGAATTACTACGAACTTCCAGGGAAACCCCCGTTTCCTGAGATTCTCGGGTGAGGCGGGTGCAGGCGTTCTATCCAATGATATTTTTTTCATTTCTTCCGTCATAGAGGTATTGTCCACATTTACTTCATTGTTTGTCAATTGGTCAAACCGCGCCTTTGCCCGAAATCATCGCCCAAGGACTTTTGAGGAGAATGATAATATCAAAAAGAATAGACCGTTTGCTGACATAATCCGCATCCATTTTTATACGCTTATCAAAATTCACCTCACTTCGCCCCGACACCTGCCAATACCCGGTAATCCCGGGCTTTGCAGACAGCACGACCGAAACGAGACCCTTGGTATGCGGGTATTTCTTCTGCTGTGCCGTAAGTTCGTCCGCATAATATGGCCGCGGCCCGACCAGACTCATTTCTCCCGTGACCACATTGAGAAGTTGGGGTATTTCGTCAAGAGAATGTTTCCTGATGAACTTACCGACGTTCGTTACCCGTGGATCTTCTTTGAGTTTGTAGCTATTGCGCTTGTACTCCGTGTAGAGCTTCGCAAACTTAGGATCACTCCTGAGTTTTCGATGCGCGTCTACAATCATCGATCGGAATTTATAAATCCTGAATAATTTTCCGCCTTTTCCGACACGACGCGGGGTATCGGCGAGTATAGTACCCGGACTATCAAGGAGTATAGCCAAAGAAGTGATGATCCCGATGGGTAAAAAAATAACGAGCAGGAGAACACTCCCTGCAAAATCGATCAGTCGCTTTGAAGTTTCGTACATCATAGAAACCGTTCTAAATGATTTATAGCACCTCTTTCTTCCCTTGATCTTTCAGAAGTTTTAGAAGGTTTTTAACATCACCGGATCGTCCGCGACTGCATATAAGTAACGCATCATTTGTATCAACCACAATGAGATCCTCAACTCCTACAACGCCGATGAGTCTTTTCCCATTACCCCAAATTAAGCTTCCCTTGGTGTCAACAATATGTGCATCTGCTTGCACGACATTGTCTGTACTATCCCTCGACATACCATTATAAAGTAAATCCCAGGTGCCAATATCTCTCCATCCCAAATCCGTGGGTATTACACGCATGTCAGATGGCTTGAGTTTTTCAAAAATACCATAGTCTATAGAGTCTTTTTCTATACCTGGATACTCCTTTGCCAATACTTCTTGTTCTTGATCGGTTCCCATTGACTGTTCGATCTTCTGTAATGACGTATACACCTGTGGTTGATAGCGCTTATAGAGTGACAACATCACATCGGTATTCCAAGCCATATATCCCACATTAACAAGGTATTCAAAAGAACGAAATAATTGTTTTGCCACTTCGAGATTCGGTTTCTCAACAAAGCGAATAAATTCGTATATTTGTAGCCCGTCAACTTTTTTTATTGGCTTTCCTATCTCAACCCATCCATTATCAGTGCTTGGATAAATTGGACGAGTATCGACTTTACAGATGACGCGCTCTTCGCCAGCTACTTTCCCTGCAACTCGTAGTGCTTTATGAAACATGTCTACATTATCGACAAGGTGATCAGCACCCCAAATGGCTGCCATCACCGTATGAGGAAAATAATGATGCACGTAGGCCGTTGCATACCCTACCGCTCCCAAGCTATCCCTGCGCACAGGCTCTAAGATAATATTTTTTTGAGGAATTTCTGGTGCTTGTTCAATAACGTATCGCGCAAACTCAGCTCCTGTTGAAACAAACGTATCTTCCGGTTCAAAACCTTTCAACACCCGCTCAATAGTTTGTCGAAAAATAGACTTATTTCCAATCATGAGCAAAAATTGCTTTGGGAAGTTCTCGCGACTCATGGGCCACAATCTTGTTCCTACGCCGCCACAAAAAATGACTGCTTTCATAGTTTTTTATATTCGGTATAAAGTTTACCTACCGTCTCTCTCATTTCTTTCATAAACACTGACGTATCGAAACGCTTTGCCCGGGCCCGGCACACTCGCGGATCAATCGAAACAGATTCCAATTTTCTTACACTTTCTACGATAGACGTTTGGGACTGCTCGGAAAACAAAATCCCCGTCTCGCCATCCCTGACTATTTCTGACGCCCCACTTTGAGCGTATGCGATAACGGGTTTACCTGCAGCTTGCGCTTCTCCCATGCTAATACCGAAGTCCTCATCTGCCGCGGAGAGAAAAGCGCGGCAACTTCCATAATAGGCAGCTAACTCTTCATCTGTCAAATGTGATGAAACAAAATGAATCGTATCAGAAGCGAGATGACGAAGCAATTTTTCCTCATGACCCGTGCCTACGATCACGAGCGGTAAACCCAATTGGTTAAATGCATCAATAATAAGATCTATACGTTTATACTTCACAAGTCTCGAAACGACAAGAAAATAGTCTTTTGACAATTCTTTAACTTTAAACTTATCCGTCTCTACAGGCGGATAAATCACGGCCTCTACATTTCTTCCATAATACTTTTCAATCCTCGCTTTCACATGCTCGGATATGGCAATATAGTAGTCTGGACGGCTACTCCCAACGATATCCCACCGCCGAAGCCGCGGCGTCAACTTCTTTAATATTCGGGAAGATTTTGCATAACCCTCATTTCCGCTCCATAAATACCGTGTCGGTGTCAGACAATAACAGATATGAAGCGTCTCCGGTTTGGTAATGATGTACTTTGCCTCTGCTGACGTTACGCTTATAACCACATCATAATCATCAAATGAAAATGACTCAAACGCCATAGGGGTTAGCCACGCAAACCATTCGTGATTACTTTTTGCAAACGGGATATTTTGTATAAAAGAAGGTTTAACGGTAAAAACGTTCGCCCACTTCGCCCGATCGGCGTCATAGACTGCAGTAAATAGTGGCGCATCCGGCCAAATCTCGTGAAGAGCCAAAAGCACCCGCTCCGCCCCACCCCACTTGTTCACCCGGTCATAGACAAGAGCAATACGTAGCTGTTTTGTCATCTCTTTTTCTCTTTCAGTAGGTAATAGGACTTACACATTTCTGTCATCGCGAGACCCCGCTCAGCGGGGCGACGCGATCTCATACTGATATGAGATTGCTTCGTCGAAGACTCCTCGCAATGACATTACAAACCACCGTTCGCTACAAAAATCTTGATTTTTAATTCTTTGATTAATCCAGTCATCACTTCTCCCCAGATTCCGATACGCCCTCAATGCTCTATTGATTGTCTTCTCCGGATCTTGAGTTTCTTCCACTCGTTCGTACCCGACTCGAGCAAGCCAAAGTTTAAATGGTTCAGCTTTAGAAGAAGGAATCGATTGAATTATCCGAAATATTCCTTCTGTATCGGCACAATCAGTAATATATTTTTTTCCGTCTGCTGATTCTAATTTCAGTTGTCGACAAAGTGTCGACAACTCAAGACCATCCTCATCTTTTACTCTTATTTTCATCTTATACCAGTAATCTCGAGGGTTAACACTATCCGATAACGCTTCGATTACGTCCACCACAGAAAACCACCATTTCTCATTTTCCTCATCCCACTGCCGCCGAATTCGCTTCCCTTCAAACAGCGCAACTCTCGCGATTTTTTTGCTTGGCATATGGAGGTATTTTACCATATATTCATGATTATTCATGATATACTCATGGAGAGAAGGGAGAACTATATGTCAGAATCCCAACACGCCAATGATGAAACTTCGTCGATCCCACCTCTCCGAAAAAGACTCCAAGAACACAGACTTGCTACTCATATCATTGGCTTAACGGAAAGAATCCATCGTCCATGGATATATCCTCTGTATGGTAGTGTCAAGTACCCCGTTTTTCAAGAACACTTTCTGAGTATTTTTGTTTATACTGA
>JBBTUC010000005.1:0-10247 GCA_038078675.1 Patescibacteria group bacterium | reverse complement strand
TACACCCTCAAAGTCACCGGAACGGGGAAAGGAAAATATACGGTAGTGGTGGGACAAATTACTGCGGATAATGATTATTGGGACACGATCGACGGGGAAATTACCAAAGACCCACCCTCATCCCAAACCGATTCTTACACCATCAATTATCCGAGCAATCCGCTTTTCCCCAGCAGTGGTACAGGAGGCTCAACAATAACAACATCTACGAGCACGTCTAATCCAACTCCCACCCCTCCTGCGAAGCAGGATCTGGCTTCGCCAGACACGCGGTCACGCGGAGGAGGGACATCCTGGATCGATAATGTTCTCGGGGTAAGGGATAACGACGTCGCGACGCCTGTTGCCGAAGCCGTCTATGAAATTCCCCAACCGAGAAATCCTTTAGCTAGATTTTTACATTGGATATTTGTGACGAGCGGGATTTTACTTCTTTTCCTTGCGTTTATTCTCTCACGACGTAAACCTAAGGTATCGCGTAGGTAGGGACGGGAATCACGCCAAACTCACTAAGCGGAAAATATCGCAGAAACGCTCTCCCGATAAAGTCTTCAAGAGGTATCGGCCCGAACTCGCGGGAATCAGAGCTATGACTGCGATTATCTCCGGACACGAAGTATTGGCCCTTGGGCACAATAATTTCCGATCCTTCACGCAAAAAATTTCCTGAGCTTATATAGGTTCCCGGGACGAGGTATGGTTCCTCGACCTTGGTGTCATTCACGTAAAACGCTCCGTCCTTGAGCATCACTCTGTCGCCGGGCTTGCCAATGATACGTTTGATATAATCTACATCTTTATTTCTCGGCGATTTAAAAATAACGACATCACCGCGATTGGGACTCCGTAACTTGTATTCAACTTTATTGGTCAGGATATACTGCCCGTTGTGGAAATTAGGCTCCATGGAGGCACCGTTTATCTCCTGCGGCGACATGATGAAGAGGTAAATCATCACCATGATGGCAAGAATCACGACGATCCCCTGGAGAAAATCAAAAATAGCGGCAACGACTCGTTTTATCGTTTCCATTATAATATTTAGTGTAGGTGATATAATAAAGAGCGTCAATAAGGGCGGTTAGCTCAGTTGGTTTACCCGAACAAATTTCCCCAATGGAAATTTGCGCGGGTGAAGAGCGCTTCGTTGTGTATTACGTATATATTTTAAGAAGTAAGGTTGATGATAAGCTATACTCGGGATATACAAATGATCTAAGACGAAGATTTGAGGAACATAATAAAGGAGAAGTGGAAAGCACGAGCCATAGGAAGCCGTTTGCCCTGATATACTATGAAGCGTACCTGCATCAACAGGATGCGACAACGAGAGAAAAATTCTTTAAAACACAATGGGGAAGAAATTACTTGAGGAAAGTACTAAAAAATTATTGGGTGCATAGCTCAGATGGTTAGAGCGTCACATTGACATTGTGAAGGTCTCAGGTTCGAGTCCTGATGCGCCCACATATATCAGTCGTTTTACCCGCGCAAATTTTCGTGAGAAAATTTGAACGGGTTGACATCGAAGAGGCCATCCCGCTTAGCGGGATCGGGTCCACAAAGAAGAGTGACACTCAGCGGTGAAACAGATTCTCTACACGCATACTAAATCTTCGTGCGATCTTCATGAGAAGTTTGAGTGACGGACTTTCTCTTCCCTGCTCAATATATCCCATATACGTTCTGCTAATACCAAGCCTATGAGCAAATTCTTCTTGTGACATCTTTTTCTTTTTACGTAACTTTTGGATTTTCCAACCTAACGTTTTAAGTGTTTTCTCGGCACTTTTAATCATATCTTAAATTTTCCTATGCCTCAGATATCCGCGCTACAATATATTTCTTCTCAATTAGCCTCAAAAATGCTATTGACATTAGTGCTAAGAAATACTAAGATTTTGATATAACGATATGGAAACTCCTGCGCCAACCTCCTTCACTCGCCGCCACAAGCTCCTCTTCGGTGTCATCGTCACCGTCGGCATCCTCCTCTATGCCGCCTTCAACGTCTGGGTCTATCAATACTCCACAAGCGGCAAAGGATCATCATCCCCGGCCGTCATCCGTCAAGCAGTAACGTCACCCGGCGCGGGTTTTAATGTTTTGAAAGGTAACTCCTTGCCAAAGCAAGGTGTCACCTTTACAGGCACACCAGCTGCCACCCCCACCCCAACTCCCCGCCCCGCCGGACCGGGGCAGTATGCCTGCAGCCCGGAGGGAACGTGTAATGTGTATAGCGACGGGACCAGGAAGCAGTACTGCACGACGACGTATGCGGACAACCGCTGTCTGGATCAGTGTGGGGATAAGGAGAAACAATGCAAAAAATAATTGGTCTGATTGGGTTATTGGTAGTATTGGTCGGATTGGTAGTGTTGGGGTATTTGTCTTCTCCCCCTCCTCCTGCCCAGGCAGTCGTAGGCGAGCTCATCATTGACCAGTCCGTTTCCGGCTCCTCCACCCTAGGCATTATCACGGCACAGAAGCTTACAGATAGTGCTAGCTCCACCTACTTCCTGGATCCTGCAGCTACGGGAGATTCTCTCGTTGCAGCAGGAAAGGTAACCGCAGGATCTTTTGCCGGCGACGGATCGCTATTGACCGGTATCTCCGGCATCCCTGCCGGACTGGTCTCCTTTTTCAACCTCACCTCCTGCCCCACCGGCTGGACCGAGCTGACAACAGCGCGGGGCATGTATATCGTCGGCTTGCCTCTAAGCGGCACGCTCGCAGGCAGTTCCGGCACGGCGCTGACGAATTTGGAAAGTAGAGCCGTAGGCCAACATCTTCATAGTGTCGATCCGGCAAGTACCAGTGTGAGTATTTCCGATCCGGGACACACTCATGATGTATCAGATGTAAGAGTAGATGCAACTTCGACTGGAGGCGGTTGGGGTCCCCACAACGCGGTATATAACCTAACTTGGAGTGCGTTTCTACCGAATCCACTCACGGCAAGCTCGCGTACAACCAGCATCACCGCCTCGGTTGATATTGCCGCTTTCAATTCTGCCAATGCCGGTTCCGTTGCCGGTACCAATGCGCCGTACATTCAGCTTTTAGCTTGTCAGAAAAGCTGATTGACAGAATGTTTTTCACGCAGTAAAGTAGGATCATGCTCACTTACAAAGACCTTCAAGAAGTTGAAACATTGGTACGTAAGGTCGTAACAGACTTGATTAGTCATCTCCCTTCAAAAGATGACTTCTACACCCGCATGGACGCCCTCTCCAAAGAAATAAAAGATGCCCGTGAAGAGCTTGCCGCCCATACGTTGAGCCACGATCGGCTCACGGAAAAAGACGAAGAACTGGAAGGGCGTGTCGAAATCCTCGAGAAAAAGGTCAGTCGGCGTATGGTCGTTAGTTAGAAGAGTCCTTCTTCTCTCCCAGGCGGAGGTGAATGAGTTTGAGGGTTTTACTGGTTTGCTCAAGACTTCCCCGGATCACAAACACGAGCCGTGCCTCTACTTTTGACTGCGTAATCTTCACCAAACCGTTGACGGACTGGGCAAGATCTTTTGCAATAGTATCAAGTTCGTCACTATGAATCCTCTCGACTTTGTGTAAAGGTCCTTTATTGTATTGGGCTTTGAGCCTTCGGGCTAAATCTTCTGCTCTTCTCACCGATGCACTTTCCGAAAGGATTGTCTTATACGCATCAACCATGAGCTTGATTTCTCCCAAGCCCGCAATTGCCCGGGCGTGTCCCTCGCTGATGGCGCCGGAAATAAGCCCGTCTTTTATGGCATCCGGGAGGGCCATAAGCCGCATGGTGTTACTCACATAGGATTCGCTTTTGCTGACCCGCTTGGCAATTTCCCCAACCGGCAGCCCAAACTCTTCGATAAGCCGTTGAAACGCCTGCGCGCGCTCAATGGGGTTGAGATCCTCGCGTTGCACGTTCTCAACAATCGCCATCTCGAGCATCCCCTTGGCCGTCGTTTCCCTTACGACGACCGGTACGGTTGTAAGTCCGGCAAGCTTGGATGCACGCCACCGCCTTTCTCCGGCGATGATCTGATACCCGGCCGGAGTTTTGGCCACAACCAAGGGCTCTATGATGCCGTGTTCTTTAATGGAATTGACGAGGTCACCCAGGGTATTGGGAGGAATCAAGCCTCTGGGTTGAAGCGGATTGGGCTGGATAAGCTCAATATCTAAATTATATACCTGCTGTACATCAGCCATGAAATATTATTGGGGCAGGACCAGGTAGTAGAAATTCGATACGAAGCGAAGCTTCGTTAGGCTCGCGATTGGCGAGCGATCGAATTTTCACTACCTGGCAGGACCGAAACAAACTGTTTTCCTAATTTTGTATGAAATTTTACTGCTCCTGAAACAGTCGAAAATAGGGTAAAATCTTTCCCCATCATGACGCCTTCTCCAGGAAATACACGTGTACCTTTTTGTCGTATGATGATATTTCCGGGTTTTGCAACTTGCTCTCCGTAAATTTTCACCCCCAGACGTTTGGACTGTGAATCTTTATTCCCCCTTGCTACCCCTCCTGCTTTTACATGAGCCATATATTTAGAGAATCTACAAATCTGCAAATTCCAAATCTACAAATGAATTGTAAAATTATAAAATAATTAAACAATTAATTCATTCTCATTTATTCGTAGATTTGTAGATTTGATTATTTGTAGATTACTTTTTTCGAAAAATATAAAACTGTCTCCGTACCACTGCCTGTGGTCTGCTGTACTCTATAGGACCGTGTACCACAGTATACCCAAGGTTTTCACACCTGTCAATAACATTTTTCACGAAGAATGTTTTTCCATGCACAGCGTACTGGGGCAATGCAATCACGACTTTTCCATTTGGTTTTAGCACCTTTACCCAATCACGTAAACATCCTATATATAATTTTTCCAACCCTTTTATGATATTTTTTACCTGGCGGTCTCCCCACTGTGTACTTCCTAAAAACGGTTCCGTAACAATTGCATCAATGGATTCTTTCGGAAGATGTTCCGACACATGCGTCGCATCGCTGACAAAAAACTTTGTGACAGGGCCTGGCCCTGTCACTTTTGTAAGCCATTCGATATTTTTTTTTGCTTTACCGACGACTTCCTCAGACTGATCGCTTCCAATGACCTGCCAACCGGAGAGCAGTGCCTCTCCCAGTATCGTCCCCATCCCGCAAAAAGGGTCCAACAGGACTTCTGACGTAGGATGTAGGACTTCAGAATGAGCAAGATTTACCGCCATCCGTGCAACCTTTGGCGGAAGCATTCCTGATTTCGGATCGGCGAATGGCCTGCCGTAATCACGGGTGCTCCACGCCTCTACATCCTGTACGGCAAGGGTCTGGCCAATAATAAAACCTGATCCTGTTGAAACCACAATAAGTTCGGTTACTTTCTGCTTGGCGACAACGACACTTGATAGGACATTTCCATCATGCGCTTCTACGTATCGGGTGTGGACGCCAGCTTCAGATAACTGTGTTTTTATATCTGCCAACACTTCGGGATCGAGACTCTTGGCGTCGCCGTACATGCTTATACCAAACGAACGGATACCGGGAATATCGAGAAGATACCGGGCAAGTAGGGGGGCCTCAAGAGACGGAATGGTCCCAAGCATCCAGGCAATTTTGATCGTCCCACCGAGTTGCGCGAGCAGCGCCTTGGGATTTTCCGCATCACCCGTAGATAATTCAACACTAGCCACATCGGGCGTCAAACGCGTGCAGTTCTCAAATCGTGAAGTGAGTTCGAGGTAGGAAAGGTCGCTTGTTCGTCCTAAGACAAAAAGGAAAGCAATCATGACCGGATCTTTTCAATCGTCAGTTTGGTGAGATACGGCCGAAAACCAATATGTCTTCTTTCCCGTACTTTTGACTTAAAGCGACGGACTTCAATTTTTTTGCCCTTAAACTGCTTTGTTATGGTAGTTTTCACCGATGCACCAGCGATAAGCGGGTTTCCCACTGAGGTGGTTTTGTCGTCGTTGAGGAGAAGCACGTCGGTAATTTTAAGCGTGCTTCCCTCGTCCCCGTCAATCCTTGGGACGTCGATCGTGTCACCCTCACAAACCTGAAACTGCCCTGATCCGATCCGAATAATTGCAAACATTGTGGGAGTATTGTACCAGCCTCACGAACTGATTGCAACGAATTGATTGTCTTCCTTTATGACTTTAGACCGTAACGACCAAAGGAAACCGTAGGAAACGGCAAGAGAAAGAAGCGAACTTCCGCCATACGATACAAAAGGCAGGGTGATACCCGTGATCGGAATGATTCCCATATTCATGCCGGTATTGATGACTATTTGACAAAGAATCATGCTAAAAAGTCCCACACTATATACAAACGGCTCAAATGACGCAATTACCCCACGGACAAGCGGTACCACGATGCGCCAAAGAAGAAAACCGTATCCCGAAAGAAGGAGCACGCCGCCAAAAAACCCGAGCTCCTCAACAAGAGTCGCAAAGATAAAATCCGTATGATACTCAGGAAGAAATCGGAGGTGACTTTGGGTACCCCGCCCCAACCCGCGGCCAAACAACTGGCCGCTTCCTACGGCAATCATCGCCTGAATCGCATTATACCCGGCCCCTCGGGGATCCACCCCTGGATTTACAAATGTTCTTATCCGCGTCTGTTGGTAATCGTGGAGTCCGCGCCAACCGATAGGGATAAGAAGTAATGCTACAAGAAATCCTACAATGACATAGCGAAGTGGAAATCCGGCCGCAATCATCATAGACAACCACATGACGCCGTAGACGATGCTACTGCCGAGATCCGGCTGCCGGAACACAAGGAGAAACGGAATGATAAAAAGAATACTTTGGATGAAAAATCCTTTGACGGTACGCGGCGGAAATGCTCTCATCGCCCAACTAAAGGCAAGGATAAGAAGCGGCTTAACAAGTTCCGACGGTTGAAGCTGGACAGGGCCAATAATGATCCACCGGGTTGCGCCCCGTATCACCGGCCCTACATAAGAAGACATAAGAAGGAGAAGCGACACCACATACGCGTACGGAGCGATCCAGAGGAGTATGCTTGCGTCGACAAGAGCAACAACTACCCCGATGGCAAGTGCCGCCAACATAAATCCGAGTTGAGCAAAAAACAACACATTACTGATGGAAAGCAGGATAAATAAACCAAATGCTCCTACAAGAAAGAGAAGGATAAAGTCTATCCAGTCAATACGCTGTATGTACTTCCCCATACGATATCCTCTGCTAGCGTTTCTTTTTTGACACGCGCTAATAATTCGGGAGTCATTGATTGAAAAGCAACAGGAACCTGCACGCGTATTCGCTCGTCTATTGTACATCCTTTTTCTTTCCGAAGCCTCTGAATTCCCCGGATGAGCTCTCTTGCTTTTCCCTCGGCTTCAAGTTCAGGCGAACTCGTCGTATCAAGCGTCACCGTAAGCTCTCCCTCACCCGTTTTTACGATAACTTCCTTTACGTTTAACTCTTCTTTAATGAGTTCGATGTATTCGTCTTCCATTTGGCATTTAGCATTTAGCATTTTGCATTTTAATAGGGGTTGCCGTACCGGAATTTTCGACTCCTTACGAAGCGAGTGGCCTTCGTTTACTACTCGCCGCACATAATCCATTTTTTCTTCTAGCGCAGGATCAATGTGCGCTTCATCAAACGCCGGCCATGACGCTAAATGCACAGACTCCCCCTTTCCATCTAAATTTTGGAACATGAGTTCAGTGACAAAAGGGGTAACCGGCGCCATCACCAACGCGAGCTGTTTGAGAACCCAACCAAAAACTTCCATTGACTCACGATTTCCCTTAAACCGTTCCCTGCTTCGACGGAGGTACCACGTAGACAAAAGATTTACAAAATCCTGTATGGAACGGCAACTTGCGACTGTATCATACTTGTCCATAGATTCCGTGACCGACTTTATGAGATTGCTCATTTTGCTGAAAATCCACCGGTCCAATACATGAACGGGTTTGGGGAAAGATTCGGACGGAAGTTCTGACGCATACAATTTATAAAAACTAAATGTATTCCACAACACGTTAATAATCTGCTGAAAAATATCTTTTACTTCATCTTCTGAAAAATTAATGTTCTCTCCTTTCATGACGACGGACCTCATGAGGTAGAATCGAAGCGCATCTACTCCGTATTTCTCAAAAAATACCGTCGGGTCGGGAAAATTTTTCTTTGATTTACTCATCTTTGTCCCGTCACCAGCCATGATCGTACCCGACGTGACCGCATTATCAAACGTATGACTCCCAAATAATCCCACAGACATGACATGAAGTGTATAGAACCAGGCACGGGTTTGTGCAATATATTCAGAGATAAACTGCGCAGGATGCGTTCCTTTAAACAGATCGTTATTCTCAAACGGAGCATGCAGAGAGGCATACGGCATACTGCCGCTTTCCACCCAGCAGTCAAACACTTCCGGAATCCGCTTCCCCTTGACGGTCTTGCCATCATCTACCCAAACTTCGATGCTATCGAGGAACTCCCGGTGAATGTCGGTGAGTCCCGCAATTTTTTCCGGTGCCACCGCCCACGTCTTCAATTCCTCGAGTGACCCAATAATTCTCATTTGGCATTTATCATTTGGCATTTGGCATTTCCATACCGGCATCGGCGTCCCCCAGTACCGCGACCGGGAGATATTCCAATCAGGCGCGGTTTCCAAACCCTTTCCAAACCGGCCGTTCTTGAGATACCCGGGGTACCAATTGATAGATTCGTTGGCTTTGATAAGTTCCGGCTTAAGCTTTTGAATGTTGATAAACCATGCCGGCACGGCATTATAAAAAAGCGGTGTCTCACACCGGTAACAGAAGGGATATGAATGAACCGATTTTTCCGCGCGAAGCAAGAGATCCCGATCAATGAGATCCTGCACGATCCATTCTTCTGCTTTCTTGAAAAATATTCCTTTAATCGGTTCCACGAAGTCCAAGTATCTCCCCTGCTCGTCAAGCATCGGAACACACGGCAAATCAAGTTTTTGACTAAGAGCGTAATCATCCTCGCCATAAACGGCTGCCGTATGGACAATGCCCGTTCCTTCATCAAGCGATACGAAGTCACCCGCACCCACGTAGTAGGCTTTCTTTTGCCCTATCGGTAGGTAGGTATACAGTGGCTCATACTCCCTCCCGACGAGTGCTTCGCCTTTCACTTTTTCCAAAATCTTCACTTCCCAATTTTCTTCCGCGGTAACTTTTGCGACGAGCTTTTCGGCAACCCATATCGTATTGTCGCCGATTGATACCTTCACATACGTGGCTTTGGCGTCTACCGCAAGCCCTACGTTACCGATAAGCGTCCATGGCGTCGTCGTCCAGGCCACAAAGTACTCATTCTGCCCGCCTTTAACCGCAAACATGATAAATACCGAATGATCCTCCACGTCTTTGTAGCTGTTGTCCATGGCAATCTCAAAATTCGATAAGGGGGTAGCGCATCTGGGGCAGTAGAGGATGACTTTTCGCCCCTCGTAGATGAGCCCTTTATCATGTAACGTCTTAAATGCCCACCAGACTGACTCCATGTAGGACATATCCATCGTCTTATACGAATGCTTAAAATCCACCCATCGGCCTATTCTTCGGACGACTTTTTCCCAATCTTTATCAAACCGCAGTATTGCCGCCCTACATGCAGCGTTAAACTTGTCGACCCCCATCTCCTCTATACCAATCTTCCCGCCTTTAAGCTCAAGTTCCTTCTCGATCATGTTCTCAATGGGGATCCCATGGCAATCCCATCCCCACACACGGTCCACGCGAAAGCCTTTCATAGTGAAGTAGCGGGGGATCACATCTTTGATGGTCGAAGCCAGAATATGGCCGTAATGCGGCAGTCCTGTGGCAAACGGCGGGCCATCATAGAACACATAGCGTTTCTCTGCCGGCCGCATCTCCACGGATTTTTCAAACGCCTTCGTCTGATCCCAAAATTCCAGCACCTCGTGCTCAAGCTTAGCAAGATCAACCTTCTCCTGCGGGTTAGAAATTTTAAGTGAAGTCATACTGTGTCCTTGACGAATCTGATAAACTATGATACTATTTTTATACTAAAATCGCCTGTGACACCGGAAGGTCTTCGCAGGCTTTTTTATTGCTGCTGTTCTACCAGAAGTATACACGAAAAACTCCGTACCAGACAATCGCCGAAAAATTCCCATACACGATGCCTTGTGTACCCCTGTCATTCCCCACCGATAATGTCCGGTTGATTCCCCAGGGATTTTGTCCT
>JBBTUC010000004.1:0-6518 GCA_038078675.1 Patescibacteria group bacterium | reverse complement strand
ACTGCTCGTTTTTCTCTTTCACGGAGACTTTGTAGATCACGTGCATCGTGCCGTAGGAATCAGGTCGTACCCATGAAGTGGCAGTCAATCCAAGCGCCTGCTTAAATACTTTCGGAATCCAGGAAACGTCAAACAGTTCAAACCGTTTGGCGACAATATCAATCTCTTCCTGACTTCTATGCGCATGGCGGTAGTAAATATCGCTCATTGAAAAAAATCATTTTCTACATCACAATCAATGATCGTCTGAGCGTGTTTCATTTCCTCCGGGTTAAAGATTGCGATAATTTTAAACTTCCCTGATGTAGTCTGACGGACGTAGTCATGAGCGACTTCAAGAATGTGAATAAGTCCCCAGTAAAGCCATTTACCGTTGATATTTTGCACGAAAAAGTTCCTGACCGGTGGTGCCTTATAAATCCGAATCTTTGGTTTATCACGAAACGTAAATACTCTATCCTTAAAATCGTCGGCTTTAAACGGCTTTTGCACATGCTTCTGATAATCAAGCTCTTTGGGAAACCCCTGCTCGGTTGTCAACTGTAGCGTGTCGTTAATTTCTATAAAACTTCCCATGGTTACCTCCACAATATAATTACCATCAATATTTCCTACTGCGCGACTTTATTACATATCATATCATTTCGCAACAAGCTCTGATCGTTCGTGCAAAAATATTTTCCGGTAGAAAAAAAGCGGAGCAAAAATTTTGACTAGACTACTGTCTTTTGATAAAAAGCGCTCGTGCGGGAGTCTTCCTGTTTTGTCCCCAGCAACCGGAAACCCAAATCTTCATAGATGTCCTGCAACTTTTTCTTGTCTGCATTGGCATCTAAACGCAACATGCTAATGCCGTTCTTTTTAGCGAGACGCTGGGAAAAATCAACCATCACCTTTGGGAGGCCCTGACCTGCAAACTGCCGGTCCACGCAAAGCCAATGGATGTATAACGCCCTCTTTGGGTAATCCTTATCAACGCTCTTCCAGTCGGGATTATCTTCTAACAAAATAAAAACAGCGGCAACAGCCGGCACGCCTCCGACAAAACCCACGTAAAACTCATTCTCTTTGACATGCCTCAAGAGGAAGTCTTGATTGAGATTTTCTAGTTGCCACCATTTGGAGGGATTCTTCCCGCTTTCTTTCATCCATTTGCCGGCACTTTGCATGACACCTATAGCCTGATCCATATCTTGGATAATCTTCATGAGGTATAGTATACAAGTGCTAGTTGTTTTTTCAATATCAACCGTGGTAATCTGGGCGTATGGCAGATGTACCTGAAATGTGTCCCAAGTGCGGTGCTCCCCTGGGAGACGTGGTGGAAACGGCGTCCGGCAAAAAGCTCCAGCGCTGCACAAAAGGCTCCTGGAACGCACAAACGAAACAGAATGAAGGGTGCGACTATGTAAAATGGCTCCAGGTCGAACCAAAACCCCTGGATGAAAAGTGTCCCAAATGCGGCTCTCCCCTCGTCCTTCAAGTGACCCGCTTCGGAAAGAAAATGAAAAAGTGCTCTATGGGAGGATGGGATAAGGAAACCAAAAAAGCAACCGGGTGTGACTATATAGAATGGATCAACGGCACGACCGAACCTCTCAAGGAAGCATGCCCCGAATGCGGCAAGCCCCTCGTGCTGTTTACGACGGCTGCCGGCAAACGCATGATCAAATGCTCCACAGCCGGATGGGATAAGGCAGCGAGAGTTGCAACCGGATGTACGTACATCCAATGGCTCAAACCCGGAGAGATGGCAAGTAACGGCGAACCCCCCGATCCGGAAGGATAATAAAGATTTGTAAAAAGCTCTTATGTCCTGGCAACTTCTGGTACTCATCAGCGTTGTATCGACTTCTTTTGCGAGTTTATTTCAAAAAGTTGCCATGAAGGATCAAAAAAGTGATCCTGTCGTATCTGCAATCGCCTTCCAGTTCATCCTCGGTTTTATATTGAGTATATTCGCTCTGGCAAAAGGTTTTCAGCTTCCCGATAGCTCCATGATTCCTTTCTTTTTGGCAAGCGGCGTGTTGTATGGCGTCGGTACTGTGTGTTTTTTTAAAGCGATAAAAATAATTGAAGCATCAAAAATGACGATCCTTGGGGGATCCGGCGTGATCGTGACGATCCTCGCTTCCATGATATTTCTGGGAGACAAACTGTCACCCATGCAACTTTTTGGTACCGGGCTCATTCTTTGTGCTGTCGTATTGATTTCCTGGGAAAAGAAATCACTCAAGGTAAATAACAGTACGTGGTTGGCGCTTGCCGGGACGAGTTCGTATGGCTTGGCTGTGGTATTTGACACGTTTATCATCCGTTCTTACAGCGCAGTTTGGTTCCTTCCGCTTGCCTCGTTTGGTCCCGGCATACTCATGACACTCTGGTATTTCCGAAGAATTAAATCGATCGTAGGATACGTCAGGCAAATAAATAAAAATCTGATTATTTATTGCATGCTTTATGCTGTCCAGGCAGTAGCATTTTATGTCGCTCTTGAAAATGGAGCGGTGGTAGGGCAAATCAGCTCGATATCACGGACATCCATAGTCCTCACCGTGATTCTGGCAGCTGTTGTACTTCGGGAAACAAAGCACGTGGGTAAAAAAATTGTTGGTGCGGTGCTTACGACCATCGGTGTACTACTCGTAGCATAAAAAGTTAGATTCTTCGCATCCTCTGTCTGGCCATTTCGATTCTTTTGGTTGGGGAGATATTCCAGCGAAATAAAAGTATGAGAATACCCTTCTCGCCATTAGACTTTCTCAATTTATCCTGCGCGGTAATCACTCCTTTGGGATTATCGACCCGATGTATCGAATATCGATCAGCCACATATTCGGTACCCCATCTCAATATTTGGATACAGACGAAACTAAGAAATATCGCGTAAAGCCAAGTTAAAAGTAATGGAAGTTTATAAAGTAACATCGTATAGATACCGACGGATAGAATACCAATTTGTATAATAAACGCCTGGAGATTATGCCAGAGAACGCAGTGTCCCGCTTCGTGGAGGATAACCCATTCCAACTCATCTTTATTCAATGATTTATAAAGGCCTTCTGAAAGAATCATCTTCGGCCAAAACGGCAACCCCACCATCATGCCATACAATTTCTGATCATGGAATATTGTTATATCTAAAAGTGATAAACCGGTCTTTTTCTTTACGGTTTCCTTTATCCATTTGTCATCAACAGAACTTATTTTATATCTTGGGCCAATAATTATTGACAAAAAACTTCGCAATTGAAACCAATTACAAAGAATTAGGAAAATGAGTATAAATATCACCAAGCTCATATTTTATGAAATAATCCAGATTGATCGAGCCCGATCCGCTTCTTCGTGCGTTACTATCTTTAATCTTTCTGCTGCAGTAATCAACCCCCATTTCATGTTGTTGGAAACCTGGCTACAATGAAAATCGTCAGCACATTCACGAGATTTTTCATCGTTAATCAAACAACCCCTTTCAAAACTTTGATAATCACAACACTGATTCCGCGGCTTATTCAAAGAAATGACTTCAAAATAATAGCAACAAGCTGTACAAAGCCCTCCCTTGGGGAGATCGCAACCTCGCTCATCCCAGATATTTATCGATCTTTCGTACTTGTTCATGTAGGTTTGGTCGTTTTAGCGGGCCGGTCTAGGACCAAGTTATTCTTCTTTTACTCGACCGCCGAGATCGACAAAATCAGATTTCCAAGGCTTTGCATAAATTATAGAGCCTTTCCCATGCATAATCTCTATGCTACGCCCTAGTGTCGCGACTAATTTCATAGATCCTGATCCGTTTGCCTCATCTTCCGGGATGCCCCAATCCGGCGCAAACGTCCGTGCCCGAATGAGTCCCTTCATTTCGTCAAGCCATGCCCAAACGAATGTATGTTCTTTCGATAACGTCACCGGAGACGAAAGTTTCTCAACTTCCGTAGCATTTTTCAGCTGCTCATACTGCCACGCAGGCATCATCACTAAACCCGCGCGAATCCATGTTTTGTCCTTATCCCTCCATGTCTTTATGGAACCACCGCTACACGTCAGAGTATCTAAGGGAGGATTTCTCGTTTTATTTATGAACCACGCCGTGCCAACCATTGCATGACCTGCAAATTGAACTTCTTTCCGAGGATTAAAGATGCTCACGTTGCCAGTGTTAAAGTCATTAATAAAAACAGATTCACTGTATCCAAGTTCGGTTGCAATTTGCTGGCGCTCTTTGGTGTCTAACTTTTTCCCTTCATCAAGAATTATTCCTACCGGATTACCAAACTTACCATTTTTATCAACAAATACACGAAGGGTATGTACTTTTATGCCTTTGTTCATGCTTAACAATACGCTGAGCGGGCTAGTCTAGGACCATACATAACCTATGGTACTATGCAAACATCTCCACAGTATGGACAAAGCTCTCCAGATTTTGTTAGCCCAGAAAGACAGTGTGGACAATTTTCTGATCCACCCAATTCATCCGGTGGGGGGAAAGATGGAGATGGCGAAGGAGATGCGACTGTAGCATTTGCAATGCCTGATGCTGTACTCCTAGCCGTTCCAGCAGTCATTTGCTCAATGGCATCAAATGCAGCGCTCTTTAAAGTTTCTTTTAAATCAATAAGTGCCTTATCTTGATTAGTGGTTAGTGCTTCAATTTTAGTATTAATCTCATTTAGCAATTGGTAGTTAATATCTTTTGTGGAATACCATTTTTCGACTACGTTATACCACCAATCTCTCATTTGGGTAATTTCTTTACGTTTTAATGGATTATCCCCAAACCAAGAATGGCAGTTGGGACACAATGGAGCAGCATTATCAAATGTATCGGGACCTTTATCCTTTTGTGGAATTATATGATGAACCTCAATTCCTATAGATTGACATCGACAACATTTAAAAGACGCCTTTTCTTTTACTTGGTTAATAATTTGCGAATTAAACGCCATATTTAAAAATTACAATCACTTTATGCCCATCCTGCTGGGAAGCTTGTCCCCTTTCGGGCATTCCCACTACGCTCACAACACAACGTTAAGCCTCCTTGAGTGCCATTTTATCATCTTTAATCAACAATTCCTTCTTAATCCGAGACCAGGACTTTAATTGAGCCTCTCTTCTCATTGCATCTGCGCGGGTAATAAAATTTTCTAGATAACCGAGCTCAAAAACATCAAAATACTTGCAATGATCCAGTTCATTACCCAATTATATATGGAAACTTCCTGTTAATATACACTCCACATCGATCTATACTGGGGATAATTCTTGAGAGATAGTTTATGACTACAAGATCACTTATAAAATAGCTTTTATCTGGAACGTACTGGCAACCTTTTTAAGTACCGTCCCCGAATTTCACTGAATTCCATTTTAATTTAGGACTTTCAATATAGCCTCCGTCACGATTTCTATTGACATGCGAGTAGTATCAAGAGATAGACTAATCAGACCCTGGATTTCTTTATCATTCACTACCTCATAATATCCCTCGTAACTCCCTTTAAATGTGTCTATTTGATCTTGACCAGGATTATCTCTTTTAACTTTTCGTCTTAATAATTCCTCAATATCGGCATGCAACTCAATTATTTTAAACCCATTGAAGTAAAACTGCTTTACCCATTTCTTGTTTAGCCATGAGGTTACGTACAAAACATTATCTCTTTTCAATGCATTCTCATTAGTAATCTCCATATACTTACTGATCACAGCCGCATCTTTTGGCCAGAATCCACTATTGAATCGTATTACTTCTCGATCAACTTCTAAAATTTCCAGACCAAGAGATTTTGCAATTAATTCAGAAATTGTGGATTTACCCGATCCAGTTATACCTAATAGCAATACTTTGCTCATTTTACTATTTCAATTTTTTTCTTAACCAAATAACTTCGAAAGGTCCTTCTGTATAAAATTCTTTTTCTGCTTTCATTTTATTGTATCCGTTTTTTCCATAGAAGCACTGGGCCATTTTTTGTTGTTTTGATGTGCGAAGACGTAATTCATCAAGTTTGTTTTTGTTGGCTTCTTTCTCTAATTGATTCAGTATTTGTTGTGCAAATCCCTTTCTTCTGTGATCAGGATGTACCCTCATTCGTCTTATATGACCCATCTTGTCTGTAATTTTCCTGTAGCCTCCTATGGCAATAATATTATTGTTTACCAAACCTACGAGAAATTCTCCTCCATTAAAATAGGCGTTCTCAATATCTTCAAAATCTTGTTCCCACGGACCGCTTCTATATCCTATTTCTGAATGGATTGATGCCAACACATAGAGTTCTTTGACTTTTTCTTTATCAGAAGACTCATACCTTCTTATTTTAAAATCACTCATAAGTAAATAAATCCCCACCCTAAAGGGCTGGGGCTTTGACTGCTATGTCATGATTTGTTCTGATTGCGAATATAGGCCTTCATAACTGTTTCACTTTTGGTTCCCATGCTCTCGGCAAAATAGAGGGTGTACCCCGTATAGTAAGACCATATTCTGAGAAACGGTAAAATATAAA
>JBBTUC010000003.1:0-2132 GCA_038078675.1 Patescibacteria group bacterium | reverse complement strand
TGCAGCCGCATGAGGAAGACGAGGATGATTGCGATATAGTAGACTATTCTCATGATACTTTTCCTTATCAGTGTAACGCTTCTCCTAAGCATATCTCAAACGCTTCTTTATTTGTGGATGGCCCCGGCCGATACCGTGTACCCCTTGGTTCATAATTTTGTTGAAGATTATTACACATATCTGGATATCATGCGGCAGGGGTTTGACGGGTGGTGGATAGTGACGAGCAGGATGACTCCGGAAGTGTACCCGCGGATGATCGTGAGTGTTCTTCTTCTTTTTTTGGGTCATGCGGCGCGTTTTCTTCATGTCTCATTGCCTTTGGTTTATACGGGAGCACGGATCTTGGGCGGGGGAGCGCTCATGGTTTTGGTTTATCAATTAATCCGCCGTACGTTTCCGCAATCTTTTATAAAGAGGATTGTTGCATTTTGTTTTGTCCTTTTTAGTACATATGTTTGGGGGTGGGGTCCAAACGGACCCACCGTTGCCTCGCTTACCCACGCGTGGACAGAGCTTGACCCAATTTTCCGCTGGTCCTTCGTCCCGCACCATCTCTGGAGTAAAGTCTTTATGGTAGCAGCATTTCTTTCTCTTCTCTCGTTTCGCCCGACACTTCTTATTATATTTACTGTTCTTATGGGATTTACCAATCCCGTAGTATACGTAACGTTTATCCCCACACTCCTTCTCTATACAGTATTGTCATTGCGAGGAGCGAGTTTTAAAGCGACGTGGCAATCTCTTATAGCAATTGGCGTTGCGTTGCTCGTTACTCTCTATCACCGGTATCTCCAAACAAACATCTTTCCGTGGACAAGTTATCTCGTGTGGGAGCAAACGCTTCGCTATAAAGTAAATCCGTTTGATTATGCGTTTAGTCTCGGGCCTACATTAATTTTGTTTACCCTTGCCATACCGGCCATCTGGCGCTTGGGGCGCGCGGGAAGGCTCCTGATTGCCTGGGCTGCCAGCAGTTGGATCATGTTGTATGTGGCAGGTCCATTCCTGCCGGTCACGCCGGAGCGCTACTTGGGCGGCTATCAATTCATTCCTCTGGCCATCGGCGCCGCCGTATGGATTTTTAGCCTCAAAGGGTCTCACCCTTTGAGGCTGGGGTGTATTGTTTTGCTATTGGGCTATTTTGCTATTGGTCTACGGGCGAGTTTTACGGAAGCCGCGGGGTACGTGGTAGCCAACCGGAATAATAATCAAGTCTATGTTCCGAAAGAGCTTATGGCAGCGTTTGCGTATCTATCTGTAAATGGAAATCCGGAAGATGTTGTGATCGCGCCGTATGAAATAAGTACTATGATTCCTGCATTTACGGGTAGCAGGGTGGTCGCCGGACACGCGATGTTTACTAAAGATATAGAGCTAAAAAAAGCTCTTATAAACGATTTTTTTGCCGGAAAAAATCCGGTTTTACCGAAAAATGCTTCTTGGGTTCTTGCTCCTTCTTCCTTTGTGCCACCACAAAATTCTCCTATGACGAAAAAATATAGCAACGGAGCATATACAATTTTTGAAATGCAATAAACATACATGTCTTAATTCGCAACCACGTGATGGTGAATGAAGACCATTTTTACGTTTTAAGAAAACGCTATCTTTTTCTATTGATCTATTTCCCATACAATGGGATGCATGAAAGATAAAGTTTTTTCAATCCTTATTGCTGTTTTTCTTCTTTCCTCGCTTGCCCCGATGTTTTACGAAATATCCCACCGCGATCGGTTGCCGCCGATTCGGGAGTTTGAACTCGTTCATAATTTCCCGACGGATTTTAATTTTTATCTCTCCCGCATTCGGCAGGGGATAGAGGGGAATCTGACGGTACGGGAGCAGTATACAAGCGAACCGCACCAGGGTTCTTTCATTCACGTCTTTTATCTCTTTTTGGGTTGGCTGGGGGCTTGGGTCAGGGTGCCTTGGCACCGGTCGGCAGACGTCTATCACGTCGCGCGCATCGTGTTTGGTGGTTTACTTCTTGTCATGATCGCCGAGTTTTGTAAGAAGATTTACCCACCGTTGTCATCGCGAGACCGTTCCGACGGCGAAGCGATCTCTATTGCCGTGAGATTGCTTCGCCAGGTACAGTCCTGTACTTGGCTTCGCTTCGCTCGCAATGA
>JBBTUC010000002.1:0-1543 GCA_038078675.1 Patescibacteria group bacterium | reverse complement strand
CCAGACTTAGGCCGCATCTGCTAACAACTTGATACTTATATTATTGGACGATGCGGCACAAGGATCGTATCCACAAATTCCTACATAGGCATTTATGGACGATTCCTAAGGATATCATGTTTGGTCAGAAATACCGCTTCTGGAACCGAATATGAGCGTTAGACTTTACTTTGGAAAACCTGAATTCTAACTAGTAACGCACCACCCAGCCTCCTGTAATAATACTTCATTTGGCGTTCTGTATCCCAATCGTTTCTTTGGTCTGTCGTTAAGAGCTGTACCAATACTCATCAGTTCTTCCTGTGTCACATTGGTTAAATCCATTCCTTTCGGCAGATATTCCCTCACTAACCCAATCGTGTTTTCTACCGTCCCTTTTTCCCAGCTGTGATAGGGAGCACAGAAGAAAGTGTCCATGTTTGCCGCATAAAGTCTTCTGTGCTCCGTATTCTCCGTTCCATTGTCGAATGTCATGGTTTTCCTTATGTGGATCGGTATTCTCTCCATCCGGGAAACCATAGCGTCCATCTTCTCTTTACTTTCCTTTGAAGAGAGTTTATCCATGAGGACTGCTCCAGATCTCCGCTCTACTGTTACCGATACGACATGGTGTGTTTTCTTTGATCCTTCCATGAGATCTGTTTCCCAGTGTCCCACCTTTGATCTGGTCTGTGCCTCTTCTGGCCGTTGATGGATCGACACTTTTCCATGGATGAACGCTCGTTTTGCACAATGGACCCGACGATCAAACCATCGCTCCCGTTTCTTATGTCCACGTCTTAAAAACTCCCACAGTCGTTCGTGCTTCAATGGTGACTGGTACAGATAGGTATAGATTGTTTCATGGACAACCGTCACCGCTGACCCTTTAAGCGCTAATCTCCCGGCAATTTGTTCCGGGCTCCAGTGTTTTCCCAGTTTATCAATGACATAGTTTCGGAGGAGCGGATCATCCAACTTGTGTTTCCGTGGCGCCCCACGAGTATTTACTGCTTGGGTGTGTGCAGTGCATGGAGAATACCCCTGTGCTCCATGCTGTTTGTATTCACGGGAGATTGTGGTGTGATTACGTCCCAATCGCTGTGCAATCTCCCGAAGGGTCATTCCTTCATGGCGGAGCAAAAACAATTGCTCCCGTTCCGACTGGGAAAGCCGTATATATTGTTTCATACCCTGCATTATGTCTTACAGGGTGGTGCAATGGTAATTAGAACTCAGTTATGCGAGGGATTTGATCAGACTTATAATTTGTTCCATGTCTCAAGAATTTCTTCGTAAAAATACGGCCTTTCGGATCTCTGATGACACCAGGAGTACTGCCGAAAGAGCTACGATGAGCACCAATTGAATAAGCGACACCTGGGTGATTTTAAAGATGCCTGAAAGCATGGGAACATAAATAAGAAGCGGCTGCAACATAAGCGGAACAAAAAATGCAAGAAGAAAAATCTTATCAACAAAGATGTTTTTCTTCAAAATAGAGCTGTCTCGTGCCCGAACATCGAGTAAAATAAAATGCTGTACGAGTATGATGGTAGTGAAT
>JBBTUC010000001.1:0-2440 GCA_038078675.1 Patescibacteria group bacterium | reverse complement strand
GTGGGAATAACGGACACCCGCATATCTACCGTGTCTGTTTCCTTGACAAATCTGATGGCTCCGTCTTGGGCGGCAAAATGCTCATCGATACGGAGGTGCGCCTGAACTTTAATCCGGTTGAGAATATTTTCGTAGACTTCCTTGGTGAAACGACCGGCTTCATGGAGCACCCCATCGACACGAAACCGGACCACCACTTCTTTCTCCTGCGGTTCAAAATGGATATCCGAGGCTTTAAATGCCAAGGCATCGGCGACAATTTCTTCAATAATTTCGGGAGCGACTCGTGTTTGACTAGCCACAATTTCGGAAAAGCGAGTTTCCAGAGGTTTACGATAGTGTATAAAGCAGGAGTCGATATCCTCCGAAACTGAATACGCAAGAGAAATCTTTTTATTGGGAAATCGGGCGTGCAGCTGGGACAAAAGCGGTTTTGCGCCTAAGGGATTATCGGTTGCGATGGTCATGCTGGTTTCATCGTCACTAAAAAGGACGACACGATGTGTCGCGGCTATTTCCTGGGGAATTTTGAGGACCTGTTCACGGGAAGGACTTTTTGTATTTAAATCGGCGTACGGGACTTTAAAATGTTCAGCCATTGCCTGTCCCAAAATGTCTTTGGTGATGAGGCCTTGGGTTAAAAGATACTCTTTGACGGTAGATTTGTTTGTTTTTGCCCAGGCCTGGGCCTTCTTGATATCTTCGGCGGAGACATAATTTCCCTTCAACAGGATGTCTTTTATGTTGTCCATACTTGTTTTACTTTCTCCACGATTTGGGCTAGGGTGGTATCCGATTTTATAAAATAATCCCTGGCCCCAAGTTCGCGGGCCCGCTTGATGTCCTCCTCCTGGCTTAAATTGGAAGAAACAATCACCGGAGTGGCAATTTTCAATTTTTTGAGTTCTGCGAGAACAAAGAACCCGTCTTTTTTGGGCATGACCAAATCAAGAAGTATCAAGTCGAATGAAGACGCTCTTACGGAAGCGATAGCGGATTCTCCGTCATAGACGAGCGTCGTCTCAAACCCGGCAGAACGCAGTTTTAAACCCAAGGCATTTGCCATGGGCTTTTCATCTTCGGCAATAAGGATTCTTTTAGGGATCATCCAATTATGATATCATATAATTCCTTCGGCCCCTATAGCTCAACGGATAGAGCACCTCTCTTCTAAAGAGGAAATGAAGGTTCGATTCCCTCTGGGGGCGCCACGTAAAACCCGCCAAATGGCGGATTAACGTGGCAGTCGCGCCACGAAAGTCACGTTCCACATGACAACGTGGTTACGTGATTTAAATTGTCGTCAATTTATTACGCGACGCATTGACATTTCTTTACGATCCGTCAGCTGGCGGGCTCGGGTTAATTTTTAATGATTATTTTATCCCCCACAGAGATACCGTATGTATCCGTAAGTCCGGCGTTTACTTCTAACACTTTATCTACAGGAACAGATGGGTGGTAGAGAGGAAGTTGTTCCGTTGGCGCTGTAGGTATGGGAACGTTTTTGGAAATAGAGACGATAGTCCGATTATCAATCCAAATGATGTCGATGGGGAACCGCATGTTTTTCATCCAAAATGGGAATACTTCTTTATGATCGTAGACAAATAACATACCGTGATCGGATGGCAATGTCAGACGATTTCCCAGGCCAATCTCTTTTTCTTGGGAAGTAATAGCCAAATCCACAAAGAATCGAGTCCCACGAATGGTTACAGACGACTGGAGTGGATTCCTGGTGTAAAACCAGAGAGAAAATATCCCCACGAGGATAATAGTTATAGCAATAAGCTTTTTCATTTCTTAGCATATGTATACCAGTTATGTTGCAAAAAGAGAAGAAGACAGGTATAGTAAAAGATAGAGATATGAAACCGATCAACATCTCCTCGCTTATCAAAAAATATGGCCCCGGCTATGTAGCCAAGAACAAAAAAACCGGCAGGGTGGTTGCGCATGCAAAACGATTAGACGTGTTGTTTGAAAAAACAAGAAAAAAAACAGACATTACCATTGCATGGATACCGCAAGGCAACACCAAGTATGTTTTTCGAGTTTCCCTTTGAATACGCCGAGATTGAAGGGTTAGGAACGTTGTTTTATCCAATCATTAAAGCACAGCTCAAAACGATTGACGGGTGGAGGGAATTCGAGTTTTTGGTAGATACCGGAGCGGACATAACGACCGTCCCTTCTCATCTTTTACCTGTTTTGGGATACAATAAGAATCAACTCCATGCAAATAAAACGTTTGGTGTTGGTGGATTTTCTATAAAAACGTGGGAGTTTGAAACCTCTATAAAAATCGGTAGCCAACACGTACACATACATGGTAACGCGGTCGATTCTCAGCACGATTCGATGCCGCTTTTGCTGGGAAGAGAAGATATTTTTGAAGAACAATTCAATTTACAAATAGATAGTAAAAGAAAAGTCA